>NZ_JALNUG010000025.1:0-76593 GCF_026540675.1 Bacillus sp. GC_Bacil_1 | reverse complement strand
CGAGAAAGTTACAGTATATGAAGAAAAGAATGGTTGGCTAAGAATTGGAACAGGTCAGTGGATTTATTATGACTCTAGTTATATCGACTATAACAGATTATAAAAGACTAAATAGTTAAAAGAACAGGTCATATTTGAATATATAACTTAATCTCAGGTTGTGGAGAAAGTCTTCTTCACAACCTGTTTTTGTGTCTGGCCTCTCTTTACCTACCAATACTGATAAAAAGAGGAAAAGGAGAGATTCATTATGATGGGTGTATCGAAAAATTACTGTGATCAGCGTGTATACAATTTAAAAACTAATGTTTTTTTAATAATTAAGTAGGAATCACCGTACATGCCTATCCAACTCATATTTTGAAATACCTCAAAACGAAAAAATGCGCTTTTTTGTTACAAGTTAGCACAAAATTTCGTTCTGGGGGTACTATCAAGTTAAGAAAAGTAAACATCCCAAAGAAGAAAAAGTGAAATGACTTCTCAAAATAACTACATGTAGAGAAAAGAAATTTTTATTTAGGTGATACATTAAAATGTTAAATTGATGAATATGTAAGGTGACCCCTATTAATATTTGATTGCAGTCTCCACATTTAATATGAACGTATGTTTTTGTCGATTGGACGATTACGCCGCATTTAGGGCAAGTCCATTTTCATGTGGTTTTCTTTGTTACAAATACACCCGATGGTTTTAAAATTAAAAAATTTAACAATTTATCTCTCAAAAAACAATTCTCTATAATGGAGAATTGTTTTTTGAGATAAATCTATTTTAGTTAAAAAATGCGTTTAAATTATAAGTAAAATCTGTAGCATTCGGATTAAAATCTGAAGCTCCTACCCTTACAGCAACTGTTGTGCCAGCTCTTACTTGTCCTTTCCCAGGTACGCCTTTAACTACAGGAAGTTCATGTGTAGTAGATCCTGCATTTTTAGATATAGCAACTATTCCAGTATCAGTACGTGAGTTATAATCATTATAAACTGATACCTTATACAAATGGTTTTTATTAAACTTAGGACCAGTTAATTGAACCTTCATAGTTTTAGCATTCGTAGGTACTTCATAGTAATAAACATGATAATCTTTTAATGAAGTTAACTCAGATGATTCTGCTGCAGAAGCACTCATACTAAAAGAAAACATTAAAATAAAGGACATCAAAATGCTTCCAAATAATTTCTTCATAAAATCAATCCCCTTTGTATAATATTTACAAATTGATTATACATTTAACCTGACGAATTTAACATACAATATATGGGATTTTTTGATGGATAATATTGAGAAATAAATTTATATGGTCTCACATTAAATGTTGCAAAAGAAAGACTGAGAAGAAACTTATTCTGAAAAGTTTACTGGAACAAAAGGAGGTACGTCCCCCCTTTTTCATAAACATAAGAGAATAGTAACGTACTTTTAACTTCAAAAATAGTCTAAAACCTTAAGTTGATATGGATGTGGGTCTGTCCCCTTTTTAGGGTATTCATAATTCATTTCTCTTTCTAAAGTAATTTAGTTACAGCATATGTAATTAAATTACTAAAATAACTCCAATAAAAGTTGTAAATAGTGCAAGAATCCCAAGAGCAAAACGATATAAGAAATAATCATCAAGTACAATTGCTAAAATAACTCCGATTATGTCAGCTAATGTCTCGATTGTATGTATAGAAATCACGTTGGAAAATACTAAGCCGATGACAATTAAGGCAATTATAATAAGGATTCTCATAGTATATCTTCTTTTATGAATGTTCATTTGAAACTTAGCAAAAGTATACTTCTCTACTTTTGCTAAGTTTAGATTCGCTAATAAAATAACAAACCGTTGTTTGGTGATAATGAGTTAAATTACTAATATTGTAAACATTCTTCAGTATATCTTCTAAATTAAAAGGGTGTTACAGGAAATATAACAATTATATTGAATATAATAACTTATTTTTAATTTTAAGGAGGCGTTGTCGATGAGAAATTATTTATATTTGATTGGGCAAAAAAACAAGGGGATAACGTTTCAATAGCCCATTAACTACGTGGTTCCCCTTTCAATATTAAAGGGAGAGTATAAGATTGAAGAAAATTCATTTAAAGTCTATTAATAAAAATAATTGGGAAGAAGCAATTAGATTATCTGTTAAAGCGGAACAACGGACATTTATAGCATCAAACCTGTATTCTATCGCAGAAGTTCAATTTCTAGATAATTTTTATGCAAAAGGAATTTATGTTGGTAATAAAATGATAGGATTTACTATGTTTGGAATAGATCCTGATGATAATAATTATTGGATTTATAGACTTATGATTGATGAAAAATTTCAAGGAAAAGGTATAGGGAAACAAGCTATATATCTGGTTATTGAAGAGGTAAGACAAAATAACAATACAAACATTCCTTTAATAATGATCGGATATCATCCTGAAAATCTTACGGCTAAACTTGTATATAAAAAGGCAGGGTTTATTGAGACTGAATTATCATCTTGGGGTGAGCAACTAGCAAAGTATTCTTTGTAAGTACTGGAATTTCCCTTTTTAATTTATTGAAGTAAAAGGTTAGATTGTGGAGCGACAAAGGTGAAAAGATAAATCTTTTTTTTGCTTCTTTTTGTCTTTTATCAAATAAAGATTTGCAATAGCTGCTGTTTCTCTAACAAATGTAATATGGCTAAATAACTAAGAATTTATGTTAATTAAAAAGCTATAGATGTTTGTAATTTTTTAGTTCATTTCAATATAAAAAACAAAAAGAACTTGTAGGAATCCCTACAAGTTCTTTTTAAGATAATGTAAAAAAGTTGAAACAAACTATCTCATAATTTGAATCGGAGCAAACATGATAACTACGGGTTAATTTTATTATATATCAAATATCAACAATTGGATTAAAAGAGTTTGAAAATTATGTGAATTAATAAAAGAGAAATAAAAATCCTATCTTTCACTTCTAAAAACTTTAATTAAGTATTTTGTACAGACATTTTAAATCTGCGTCTCTATCACTATTTAAGAGGAGATAAATATAAGAAATGTAAATAATGCCCAGCTTCTATACCTTCCACTGATTTGCACCATCTTAATTTTAATACTATGTATTAGAATTTCATCCAAGTAGTATTTTTCTCAAGGCTAAATTGGTATATTTTGGAGTTAATCCTACTGTTTTTATGTTAAGATATTCTGGTTGTTATTTTTCTTTATTTTGGGAGGTTGGGAGTTTTGGTAAGGGCTTTTCATATGGATTTTAATTTCTATACAGAAAGCGTAAAAACTTTAGAATTATTAGGAAATCTTAGTCGCTTATTAATTGTTCGTGAATTGATTGTGCGCGGTTCTTTGTCGGTTTCTGAGTTAAGTAAACTAACGCAGATTTCGGAAGCTGTGATTTTACAGCATTTACGAAAATTAGTTCAGGGGAATGTTGTGAAAAGTGAACGTAACGGTAAACGACTTTATTGTAGATTAGAAGATAATAAAATAGTTGAGATTGTTAGGGTGTTAGGATTGGTGAAGTAATTCCAATTATTTTACATGTACAATTTTATTTAAACAGTTTGTTATAGTATGATTGTGCACAATTGCAAAATCAAAAAAGGTCCGTCTACGGAAATAGGTGGGCTATTTTATATTGGTGAGCATGTACAAGTATGATAGAATGAAAACAACTGTATATTGTGAGGGCGGGAGGTTGCTATCCTTTCTCTGATCTTAGAGAGGAAGGAGGTGACCGAATGGATTCTTTATTTAATTTATTGTACGACGCTGCTAAGGTATTCCTTACAGTATTTGCTACAGCTTATGCGAATGAGCTGGCGAAAAAGATTAACAGTAAACGAAATAAAAGAACCGCCCCAAATGCCGGCAAGCGAAAGGGCGGTTCTAAACGCAAAAAATAAGTTTAAGTAACCGACCACCTTGCGGTAGCAGTTACTAGAAGAGATGTTAGCGCATCTCTTCTTTTATTATATACATAAGATATTCCTGTGATACTATTAATGTAATTATATCAAACGTACATAAAAAATTCAAAGTGTATAAATGTATAAAAAATTGTACACAAAGAAAATTAATTTTAAGGTGCATTCTTCAGATTGGAACCATTTAAATTCTAATAACATGTATTGGTTATCATCTATCTTTATTTTATTATGTTAAACAATATTGGCCGATGAGAAATATAATTCAAGTCTATTGTTTTCCTTTTAAATACTTTCGGATTCCTTAGCTTCATCGATATTTTAAAAAATTAAAATTAAAACTTACTTAAAACTAAACATAAAAAGTATGTACTACTGTCTATTGTGAGACAATTTCTTTGATAAATAATAATCATCTTATGCAATATTGCATAAGAATCAATTGTTACTCGTGCTATAATTTCAAGAGTAAACTGTTGCATCCAACATTTTATAAACTGCTATATTAATTAATATAGCAACCCTAATTACAGAAGAAAGGGAAGAATATTGGTGGTTCTTCCCTTTTTTCTATTTTAACAGTCTAATGATTTATTCTATAGTCTAAAATATTTTTATAAAGTATGTTAAAACACTAAATTTTTAGTTAGCAAACTAGAGATAAATGCTTTATTAATGTTTCCACTATATTGAAAAGTTTTTACTCTAGAAACAATAAGAAAAGCAAAAAGAACTTGTAGAAATCACTACAAGTTCTTTTTGGGTTAAAGCGAATACAAGGGACACATAAATTATCTCATTATTCATAACGGGGAAACCATATTGATTACGGCTTAGTTCCATTATATAACAACCGATGAATGCTATAGGTTAATATTTTTGAAAATTATGTGAATTAAACTGAGGAGATAATACATCATTTAATAATCCTATTATTACTCAATTTTATAGAAAGGTATATTCAAGCGTTGTCATAAGGGTTAGGGGATTTATTAAATAGAAATAATTAGTTGTAATATAAAGTGTTTTTTACCTAATAAACCTTTTGAATTCTAAATATTAACTCCAAAGTAATTCATTTCATAAATTTTAAATTTTTGTGAACACTGTTATTATTTTATATAATATTATTCCAATAAGTGTTGTGTTAATTAGTTATTTTCTGATAATATCTCTGTGTGTTCTATTCTAGTAATTATAAGAAGGTGGTGTTTTCTTTATGTCCAACATGTTTCATCAAATTGGTGATGCGATTGAAAGAAGTATGTATTTTAAATCTTGTTTTTATATCTTAACAGGAGCTCTGCTTATTTATATTGGTTACATTGTAGGTAAGTGGGTGGGTTCTGCAGTATTTTAAAGTAAAAAAATGTAATTAAATCAAGAAAAAAGAATTTTTTCAAAAAAGTGTAGATTTTTATTAAAAGGTGTATTAATATAAAGCTCATATTACTTAAGCGTAATATAAAAAAATAAGGATAGGTGATATTATATGAATTCAGTATTAAAAAAAGAAATGCCTAATTTAGCAGTATTAAGTAATGAGGAATTAAAGAACATTGATGGTGGAGTGGTTCCTTTAGCAATTGCTGGAGTTGCTGGTTTTACAAAAGTAGCTGGTGCAATTACAGCTGGAGCTGGAGTTGTTGGAGCAGGTTATGTAGGTGGAAAATGGGTTGGTAAAAAGATTTTCAAATAAGAAGTAGTAAGGAGTGCTAAAAATGAAAACGATTACTTTAGAAAAGTACAAAAGTCTAACTGAAGAAGAGATGTACGATACGAATGGTGGTATCGTTCCTGTAGTGATTGCAGGTGGATTACTAGCTGTTGGAGCTGGTGCTGGAATGTGGGATGCTTACGAAGAGAGTCAAGCAAAGAAGAAAAAGAAGAAAAAATAAACATTTTTATAAAGAGGAAAAGATTGTATGAGCTTAATAGTACAATCTTTTCTTCTTTATAAAAAGCCTTTCAATATGAAATTTTTGAAAGGCCAACAAATTTTATTGTTAATTACAATAAGTTTGAAACTCCTGTTTTTATTAACATATGTGGGAGAGAATTCATTTAAAAGTTAAATATGAGAGGTTGTTTAAATAAGTATGTCTTTATTTAAAAAATATCATTGGGTGAGACAACACGATATTAAAGATTGTGGTGCAGCATGTATTTCTACTGTATCTAAACATTATGGATTACATATACCTATCTCTAAAATTAGAGAATATGCTGGAACTGATAGAAATGGCACTAATGTTTATGGTTTAATACAAGCGGCTGAAAAGTTAGGTTTTTCAGCCAAAGGAGTAAGAGGAAATGTAGAGTCTTTAAAAGAGATTCCATTACCCGCTATTGCGCATGTCATAATTGATGGGAAGTTATTACATTATGTTGTTATTTTAGAAATCACCAAAAAGGGTAAAGTAATTGTAGCTGATCCTGGAGAAGGGATTATTAAATATGATATTAAGGAATTTAATGAGATTTGGACGGGTGTTTTAGTCCTTTTAATACCTAATGAATCTTTTCAATCACGAGATGAGGAGAAAAATACATTCGGTAGATTTATGTTTCTTTTAAAAAATCAACAAAGTCTCTTAATTCCTGTGTTTCTTTCATCAATTTTAATAACAATTTTTGGGGTTTTGGGTGCTTTTTATTTCAAAATTGTAATTGATAATATTGTTACTGAGAATTTAAAGCATACGCTAACATATCTTTCTATTGGTATCATCGCATTATACATTTTTAAAGTTCTTTTAGAGTTGTTTAGATCGCATTTAATTTTATATTTGAGTCGTCGGTTAGATATAAAGTTAATGTTTGGTTACTATAAACATGTTTTATCCTTACCCATGAACTTTTTTGAAACAAGAAAAGTTGGTGAAATTATTTCGAGGTTCCAAGATGCTGCTAAAATTAGGGAGGCACTTGCAACAACAACTTTAACTGTGATGATTGATACTATCATGGTAATAGCGGGTTCTATTTTGTTGTATACCCAAAGTTCTACTTTATTTTTCATTACGGCATTACACATACCTATATATATCCTTATTATTTGGATGTTTCAAAGTTCTTATGAAAAAATTAATCGTCAAGAAATGGAAAGTAATGCGGAGTTAACTTCCTATATTGTAGAATCGCTAAACGGGATATCAACAATAAAATCCTATAATGCTGAAAAAGAGGCAGAATTTCAAACCGAAAAAAGATTGATAAGTCTTTTGCAGAAATTCTTTAAACGTTTTGTGATTACAAATAGTCAAGAATCTATTAAAACGATTGTGGAATTAGTAGGTGGTGTAGTAATTTTATGGGTTGGAGCTATTTCTATATTAAACGGGGAAATGACAATAGGTCAGTTAGTTGCATATAATGCACTATTAGTGTATTTCTTAGATCCTATAAAAAATCTAGTAGATTTACAGCCGACATTACAATCTGCTTTTGTTGCTTCAAAAAGATTAACCGAGATTTTAGATTTAGATTTAGAAAAAAATGATCAAGAAGATAAAAAACTTTCACCTACTTCTTTTCATCACAAGATTAGATTGGATAATATAACTTTTAAATATGGAACTAGGCAAAATATATTTAATAATTTAAGTTTTGAAATCCCAATAGGATATAGTGTTGGGTTTGTAGGGGAAAGTGGTTCAGGTAAAACAACAATTGCTAAATTATTAATGAGATATTATGACGTAAACGAAGGTAACATTTATTATGATAACTATCATATCAAAGATATGAATAGGACGGGTTTAAGAAATAAAATAGCTTATGTTGCTCAGGAATCTTTTTTCTTTAGTGGTAGTATTTTTGATAATTTAGTATTTGGTTTGAATAGAGAGGTAACAATGGACAAAATAATAGAGGCATGTATATTGGCTGATGCCCATGAATTCATAAGTTCTTTGCCACTCCGATATGACACATTATTAGAAGAAAATGCTTCTAATGTATCTGGTGGTCAACGGCAACGGTTATCAATTGCCCGTGCTCTATTAAAAGAAGCGGATGTACTTATTTTAGATGAGGCTACAAGTCATCTGGATTCCACTAGTGAGAGAAAAATAATTGAAAACTTAAAGGAATATAGAGCAGGGAAACTAACTACCATAACAATCGCTCATCGATTAAGTACAATTATGCATTGTGATAACATATTTGTAATGAGCAAAGGAGAAATTGTTGAGGAAGGTAAACATGGAGAATTAATAAATGAAGATGGTTTATATAGAGTGTTGTGGAATAATCAGCTACCACAAGAATTATTAGAGATAACTCGATAAAAAGGAGCATAAGAGGAGTATACATAAATGTCACAACCAATAAGAGACATAACAGAGCTGACAGATAGCGTTGAAATGCTGGAGAAAAATCCCCCGAAATTTATTAAGTTATTTATTTATCTAGTACTAGCTATACTAGTTAGTGCTTTGATGTGGGCTTATTTTAGCAAAATAGATATCTCAACTAAAGGGTCTGCTACTATCCAATCTTCTACGGCTACAGTAGCTGTTAAACCAAAAGTATCAGGAGAAATTAATGATATTAAGATTAAACAAGGCGAAAAAGTACATAGGGGAGATCCTTTAATAGGCATAACTAATAAACAGTTAGAGCAGGAAAAAAAACACGTAGAAGAAAATAGAGATAAATTGGATGCGGAAATTAAGAGTTTAAACATTCTTAAAGATGTTATTGAAAAGAACCAATCAAAATTGCCTGTAGATGTAGAAGGCAGTATCAAAAATGAATTAGATAGTTATTTAAAGCAAAAAGACTTATTAAAGAATGAAAATAAAAATAAGATAGCTGATTTCACCTTTCGCCTTCAAGTCCTAAATCATGGAAAAGATGAAGTTATAAATAATCTGGAATTTGAAATTGAAGCTATAAAAAATCAAAATGATATCTTGAAAATCGAAAAAGAGGGTCTTCTTAAACAAAATAAGATTATTAAGAATGAAAATATTAATCAAGAAACTGAAGCGAATATGAATAAGGTTAATCAATTAGATTCTCAAATTGAGGGAAATCTAAAGAGTATTTTAATAAAACAAGAGCAAATAAAAAATAGGACCCAGGAAATAGCATTGGAGAAAAAGGTTATCAATGAGAATATAAGAACTCAAGAATCTAATATCCAGGATTCTGTTGAAAGTCTTAGAATTTCTAAAGTCTCGGATATTTCGAAGGAGATTGATGAGAAGAAAAAACAGTTGTCTTTGTTGCAACAAGATATTAATAATATTAATTTGAGTTATGAACAAACCGTAATTACTGCACCAAAAGATGGCGTAATTGAAATGCCGAATCTTATTAAAATCGGAGATATGATTGAACAAGATAAAGAGGTATTATCAATATCACCAGATGAAAATACGAATAGAGTTTTACTATATATTAATTCAGAAGAGATTAATAAAATTAAAACGGGCGATAAAATTAAATATACTTTTGAAGTAGGAACGACGGAAACTTACTATGGAAGTGTAGTTCAAATCTATCATGACCCTGTTATTAGCAAGAATAAAGATACTACATTCTTTGTTGTAGAAGGAACAATTGAAAATACAGGGAAAAAGAAGTTGCGATCGGGTTCTACTGGAAAAGCTGCAATTGTAGTAAATCAAAAAAACATTCTTTCATTGATATTAGAAAAACTAGATGTACTTAATTAACAATTAACCAAAGAGTAATAAATTAGCTTTTTAGGAGGAACATTTATGTTCATGGTGTCTACAGCAGTTTTTTTACTGGTCACTTTACTGTGTATTACGTTATATTTTAAAACACATGATAAACGTTTTATGTATCTTGGATATGTAGCATTATTTTTAACTTTTTTTGTTATTGGTACTTTTTCATAATTAAATGTCCAGCGGTTTATTACAAACTAAATGAAGAAGAGCATATATAAGAGAGAAAGAGCATTCATAAGAATGCCTTTTCTTTATCAATAGTCGGGTGAAAAGAGATTATACATACTTCTTGAGCAAATAGTTGTAATTTATCAGATGCAGAAATAGATATATATAAACACGCAATTTTTTCCTATTATTCTATAGAAAGAATTGCATGTTTTGATATTTTAGGGGGCATTTTTTAATTAGCTTGATAATGATAGGTGCTACTTCTACTGTAAAATTTAAGTTAAACCATATATAAACTTAATATTCAGAATCTAATTGATAAATATACTAATTTAAACTATGTATTACAATAACTGTGTTAATCTTAATATAGTAAAAAAGAAGAAGAATAAGAAAATTAACAAACCTAGTATATATACTAGGTTTAATTTGTAGAAAAAATACATAAGAGAATTTTAATTTACATTATTAATATTACATTTGGTTTAATAATATCCTCGCTTATATACACCCTAACATTTTGATCTATAAATTAACAGTATTGTTATAATTTTCTAATTAACGTAACGTTTAGGTTGTAAAGAAAAAACATAGGGAGGAAGTTTTATGAAGAATAAAATATTTTTATCTGTGCTGTCTTTCTTGATGGTAATTTCATTTTTAGTGCTACCTTCTAATACTCCAGAAGCAAACTCTTTTAATGGACAAGAAAGTTTGAAAATTGAAGGGCTGGAAAGTATTAGAGATGTAAATGGAAATCAGATTATTAGTGAAGATGACTTTTTTGAGTTTGCTGATGCGTTAGAACCAAAGCAAAATGAGGCGCTAGAAGTAAAATATTTTTATAATAATGGTGATGATAATACTTCAGTTTTAAATTTAAATGTGAAGAAACATGAAGGTGTCATTCAAGTTAATCTAGTAAATAGTATAGAAAAAGGCACGCCAATTAGTGATGAAATTACAAATCAAACTATTTTAGAAAAAAATGTTTATCATGCAGCGTTAGCTAAGGGTAAAGGGAAACCAAAGCCAAAGCCAAAACCAAAACCAAAGGGAAGCAAAACAGTACCAACTAAAACGAATGGTGGTTCTAATAAAGGTGACTTCATTAATTCGCATGCATATGATAGACATAAATATGATGCGTCAAGGAAATCTACTAAGAATAGAACTCAATATGGAAAGAATGTTGATGTGAAAAAACTTAGAGAATCAACAATGAATGAACCAGATCAAGCATGGTCTGCTCGTGATAAAGGAGGACCTTGGAGAACATTCTATAGAAAAGAATTCAATAGTAATATAAGTACTGGAGATACTCCCACTGTTCATCATAGGGTTATCATTAATACAGAAGATAGTAGTAAAAGTACTCAATTTCCGCTATATTTAAAATAAAGGGAATGTTGAATTATGATCGAAAAATATACAACAGAAATTGTCATTGATGTTTACCGTAGAAGCGAAAGTGATTTAGAAAGCATGGTTGATGAGATAAAGGCTTATACAAAAACATATGAGCATGATAAAGTTACAGTTGTAGGGTTAAAAAAGGAAGATACATACTTTACAGATAAGGAACAGTATGTATTAACTTTACAGGTTGAAAGAGATATGCTTAATTTAGGTAGAAAGTATGAATACGAAGAAGAAAAGCTATTTGGCTTTTATGAAGATGAAGAAAATTAAATGTAGTTGAATTGTTTTTTTTAATAACATTAAAAAGCTTTCCGTAAAGGGAAGCTTTTTATGTTAAAGAAAAGCCATATTACGAAGTTGCACAAAAAAATTGGGTTAACTATTTACTATATTAAAAATCCTGTTATTTATATAATATAAATAATATTCTTGATGCGAATAATAAAAAGATAGGTTGAATTTATACTCGCCACAAGTATTACTACAGGGGGAACCAAGTTTATTTTTACTATGCATATTGGAGAACATTTCGAATCTTATTTTTTAATAAGGAAGGCATTTAAATTTCCGTAAAGTATTATACTGCGTAGTTGAAAAGGTTATATAATGGTTATGATATAATAAAATTCGATAATAATAAGGGGGATTAATTAAATGATTTTTCAAAGCATGATTACAGCTATTATAGAAAAATTACAAGAAACAGTGAATCCCTATTGGATAATTGTATTTGGGTCTATAGCAGAGAACAGAGAACGGGAAGATAGCGATATTGATATAGCATATTTAAGTGACATAAATTTAGGGAATTATGAACGTTTTTTATTAGCACAGGAATTAGCAGATATTGTTCATAGAGATGTTGATTTAGTTGATTTATCAAAGGCTTCAACAGTTTTTCAAGCTCAGATTATACATACAGGAAAGACAATATTTTGTTCTGATGAAGAACGTAAGGTTATTTTTGAAATGAAGACTTTAAAAATGTATTCAAAATTGAATGAGGAACGCCAAATAGTGTTCGATGATATAAAGAAAAGAGGTTCTATATATGAAGAATGAAGTTATCTTGAATAAAATTTCTACAATAGAGCGTTGTATAAAGAGAATACAGGATGTATATGGAAATACTCCTAAAAATTTAGAGGATTATACAAAGCAAGATTCAATAATATTGAATATACAAAGAGCCTGTGAAGCGAGTATTGATTTAGCAATGCATATTGTTGCAGGTAAGAAATTAGGATTACCTCAATCTAGTCGAGAGGCATTTGATTTGTTAGTTGACGCAGATTTACTTAGTAAAGAATTGGCAAGTAAGTTAAAAGCAATGGTTGGGTTTCGAAATATTGCTGTTCATGATTATCAAAGTGTAAATTTAGATATTGTTCGTCAAATTATTGAAAAACATTTAACTGATTTTAAACTATTTACAAAAGAAGTGATGGGAATATTGGAATTATAGAAAGATTAAGTCTTAGAATCATCGTTATATAGGTGAGGAGAGAGTGAGATGCTCCTTTCTAATTTTAGGGGAGGCAGATAACTATTTAGTTGTTTACCTACTTGATGCAAATATGAAAGAAGTAAGTATTATATGGCTTTACTGTAGAAAGATACTCCCTGAAGAGTGTCTTTCTTTAATTTATCCCGTTTACACATCAAATATTAGTTTTTTTGCTAAACTATGATTTTTTATATATAAACATACCTTAAAATCAAAAACATTCATCATGAAAAATAAGAAAGGTGAAATTAATGAAAAAATATTGGCATAAGCTATCATTGCTTCAAAAAAATGTATTACTAACTGTATTAGTAATTCTGACGCTTGTTGGAAGTATGGGGGCGTTAAGTTTTGATATGTTTCAAAATAGTATGATGTCTATATTTGAGAAGCAGTCTTTTGAAACAGGAGATACACTAATTAATCAATTAGATGTAGAAATAGTGAGAGATGTAGCAAAAGACCCCACAGCACAAAGAGTGAAGAAAGAAAAATTGACAGAGCAATTGGATAAAGCTACAAAAGATTTGAAAAGTGTCGGCCAAACATATGTTATAGGGGCCAAGTTAAATGATAAAGTTGAATTACAAATAGTAGGTTTGGATACAGAATTAGCAAATGCAGTTTCTGTAAAACCAGGTGACTATTATGAACAGCCTACTCATTGGATGGAATCATACGATAAAGTAATGAAAACGAAACAGGCACAAATGACAGAAGTGTATGAAGATGAATTAGGTTCATGGGTAACGATTTTAGAGCCAATTATAGATGAAAATAAAAATATAATTGCAATTGTTGCAGCGGATTTAGACGCTTCTATTATTCCTATTACAAAGGAAAAATTTATAGTACAAGGTTTACTCTTTATTATAACTTCATTAACAATCGCAATTACAATTCAAATAGTAATCTCACGAAATTCCCTATCGCCTTTAAAGGATTTACAAGAAGGGTTACGTAAAGTTGGTGAAGGGGATTTAAGTATTAAATTAAGTGAAAGATCTGATGATATAGGGATAACCAATATTTATTTTAATAACACTATTGAAAAGTTTAATAGGATTATAGATAAAGTAAAGCAGACTGCTGAACAGGTTTCGACATCTTCACAGGAATTATCGGTAAGTACAAAAGAGAATAGCATGTCATTTCAAGAGATTGCAAGCTCTATGACAGGATTAAAATTAGGGGCACATTCTTATGAACATATAGTGCAGAAATGTTTAGGAATTGTTCAAGAGTTGGAAAGTAATATGATAGAAATTAAAGGAGTTGTAAAACAAATTACGACTGCTTCGGAAGTCATGGAACAGCATTCTCTAGAGGGGGAAAATTTGATTAAACAAATTGTGAATCAAATGAAAATAATCCGAGATACAGTTCAAGATACATCTTCTAGTATTTATGCATTTGAATCAAGATCCAAGGAAATTAGTGACATTGTCACTGTAATTACAACTATTTCAAATCAAACAAATTTATTAGCTTTAAATGCTTCTACTGAATACTCATGTACTGGAGAGAATGATAAAGGATTTTCAGTTGTTGTAGATGAGATACGTAAATTAGCAAAAAAAGCCGAGATATCTGCAAGAGATATAGCTAAATTAACTAGTGAAATCCAAGCTGAAGCAGAAGAGGCTGTAATATCCGTGCATAAGAGTTTAAAGGAAGTGGAATCAGGAATAAAACTTTTTCAAAGTAGTGGTGCTTTCTTTGAAAAAAATTCAAAATCTGCACAATTTGTTACAAATCAAATTAAAGCGACTTCGGTTAATTCAAGAGATATTTTAGAAAGTAATCAATCCATTGTTCAGGTTGTAAATGAATTATCATATATTGCAAATACATATGTGAATAGTAGTAGTAATGTTGAGATAAGTATGAAAGAACACCAAATGTATGTACAAGATATTGCAGAGCTAGCAAATTCCTTGAATTGGCTCTCCCAAGAATTACAGGAATTAATAGGGGGATTCAAAAGTAAGTAGGAGAGGGTAAGGCGTAGGTAAGACCTAGACATTTATTTATTAGAATATAAGGTGTGAAGCCCAGGTATATAAGTAAGATAGCTAAAGGAATAATTTTTTACATATTTTATTGGAAATAGAGCATGATATTACCAAGTTAAACGGAGGTGTGTAAGAAATGCAAATTCGTGAAAATAATAATTCAAACGAAATCTTGGTAGCAACTGCAACAAGCGCTATTGAGCGAATGAAATATGAAATCGCTCAGGAATTTGGGGTTAAACTTGGACCGGATTCAACAGCACGAGCAAATGGTTCAGTAGGTGGAGAAATTACGAAACGTTTAGTTCATATGGCGCAAGAACAATTATCAGGTCAATATAAAATTCATTAAAGTTAAAGGTATATCTCATTGAAGAGATATACCTTTTTAATTTGTTTTTAAAGAGGGTAGTTAAATTCTTATATTAGTTAAGTTTAGAAACTGCAAATTTTGCTGTGAAATTCATCTTCTTCATGTAAGAAGAATTTACTCCTGCTTGAAATTGAACAGAAATATTACCATCTTTTTGTGCTTTGAATACACGGCCATATGGTGAATTAGCATTGTATGTGCCAATTACTTCATTATCTGCATCAAAGACCGTATAAGAAATTGGGAATCCAGAATTTTGTACAAAGACTGTAAGTTCTTCCCCTTTATTGAGATCAAATGATTCTTTTTGAGAAACTTCATAGGAACTCATAGAGTAATATTTTGTAAATTCTTGAATTTCTAAATTCGTAGTTGCTGCACTTGCTTTTGATGCCTCTGCTCCTGGTAAGTTCATACCTGATAGTACTGCAATTCCTAGTGCCCCTGCTAAAATTACTTTTTTCATAATTCTAGTTCCTCCTTTAATATATTGTGAGATTTGAAAAGGAAGTGAAAACACACCTCCTGAAACCATTATAGTTACAATGAGAATGATTTTCAACAAGGTTTGATATGTAATTTTGCATACATAAGATGTCGATATAAGGTAATAAATAAAATATTTTAATGTTGATAAAGTTCTATTTTTGGGATTATTAAACAAAAATGAGATATTATGTGTTACGATAAAGAGGCAACAAAGCACACCATCCTGATAATATTATGTATATTTACCCTATGTATGTCGTTTGTATTAGAAATAAGAAGTCTCTTAAAAAGAGACTTCTTATTTTGTATGGAGGGTTATTACAGAAGATCGATTATAATCAAATTATTTTAATTACCGTGGTAGGTATTGCCCCAATTTATTATATACAAAATGATGAAAAATCAACTAAAAAAGCATTAAATAAGAGTGGGATTTAAAAATGAAGATAAAGACATTTGAAATGCCTGAGAAACGATTTGGAGAACTATTAGAGCACATAATTACTGTGGGATTTGTAGGTGCTGTAACAGGACAGAGTGAGAAGAAGTTAGAGTTTACATCAGGTTTATTAGAATCTGTATTCATACATGTAAAAGAAGCCATTCAATTTCAAGAGATGAAAGAGAGTATTACAAAAGCCTCTGTAAAAACAGAGGCTAGTATGTTAGAGAAAGATAGTTGATTTATGGAAGCGTATGTAGGAATAATCAATGTTATGTTTGTTATTTCTGGATTATTTGTAGGGTTTTTATCTGTTCTAAAAGAATTAAATTGTTTTGTTCAAGCATCTTTGCTACTGCTTCAAAATAGGCTTGATTATCCAGAACCTCAATCTGCTTCTCTTTAGGAAGCGATTGTAGTATTTCTTTTATTTCTTTACACTCGTATATGTCATTCTCAGAGTCTTCGATTAATCTATTGCGACGATTTGTGTACTCAAGTGCGCCTAAAGTTGCTAATGCGCGAGTATCTAGTCCTAGGATTTCCATGTATTCATCTCCTTTCCTCTACAATAATTCGATAGAGTGAAGGAGATTCCTTTCGTGATTGGATTATATAGCATGTTACTTATTTGTGGTAATGTAATAGAATTAAATTTGAGCTACTCGTTATTTAGCAAAAATGAACTGAGCGCGACTTCGTGGTAATCTAAACCTAGATATCCAATGCTTGTACAGATTTTGGGCATTTTAAATGGGGGAGATTTAATCCGATAGTGATAAAGAAAATTGAAGACAATATAAGGTTGATTTCGCATTAAGTCGAGCGATGAAACATGCTAATAAAATGTTATTGAATTTGAAGAAGTTAAAGTATGAAAGATGTCATTTATAGTCGCTCTAATATCTATTGCAATTTCTCTATATAAAAAAGGTAGCTACACAAAAGTGTAACTACCTTTTTTCACAAAAAAATTATTATTCTAATAAAAACTCTAGCGTAAACTTGCACTTAGAGGCACTTGAGAATAAACAGTAAAATTACTACCATAAGTACCGTGTCTAGAAAATGAGGAAGAAATTGAGCTGTTCCAACTTTTGTAGGTAGATCCAGATGTATCTGCTCTTAGAAGTACGTTTGAAAAGCTAGCTTGGCTAAAAGAATTACGCCCAGCATCTTCAACTCCCTGAACCATTTTTACTGGTTCATATTGAGAAAAAGTACCGTAGACAGGTTGATTTGTGTATCTAGGGCTTCCATTTACATACATAGTAACCGTACCATTCCCGTTATTAACTAATTTAAGGTTGACTCGATCACCATCTTTAATTGATGTATCATACTGTGTGTTCCAATATTTACTGTTTTGACCTGATTCATTATATCCTGAATTAAGAAATACTTTATATCCATTTGGTGTTTTTGAAATACCACCTTCAACTTTAGATGCTCCAATACCTAAATACCAATTCACATATCCATCCTTAACAACTACTGATTTTGGTAGATTTATATCAGCAGCAATCCCAGTATATTTACTATTTGTAACACTCTTTACAGCACCTTCTGTAGCTGCAAAACTTGTAGTTGAAAACATAGATAAAGAAATTAGAAGTGAACCAACTAGATACATCATTTTTTTCTTACTTTTCCTTAATACTTGATTCATTTTAGGTCCCCCTGACTTTTTATTATTAAATTGCATTGAAAGTTGGCCAACTAACTACGACTTACAAAGCAAAGATACATCAGGTTTCGTTTTATGTATATATTTTCCTGTTATAAGTCATTAAAATGTCAAATAGATTGAATGTCTGATATTTATCAATATAGGGAAGGTTGACAGATTGAACTACCCCCACTTATCGACCTTACGGTCTGATTGAAGTGGGAGATTCTTGGGAACAGAGCATACTTGTTGATGTATTTCTTTACCAACAGCGGTTTCTCTTATTTACCAAGCTATCTCCGTAGATTCCTACGGTTCTATGATTTTTCAAACGAAGGCTAATGTTCGTAAGCCTTCGGCTAGAATATTTTTACTAGCATTAATATCTCTATCGTGGTTTGCATGACAAATAGGACAAGTCCAGTCTCTTATTTCAAGAGATTTCTTGCCATCATGATGTCCACAATCAGAACATATTTGACTAGATGGAAACCATCTGCTTACTTTGACGATTGTTTTGCCATACCAAGTTGCTTTGTATTCTAATCTAGATACAAAAGCAGACCAAGATACATCAGAGATTGATTTAGCTAATTTATGATTACGCAACATTCCTTTTGTGTTCAAGTCTTCGATGCAGATGATATCGTGGTTTTTGATAATCTCTGTACTCAACTTGTTTAAGAAGTCGTCACGTTGATTTATGACTCTTTCATGTAATCTAGCAACTTTACGCTTTTGCTTCTGATAGTTTTTCGCATCAAGAAGATGAATACCTTTATTTTTAGCAATTAATGCACGTTTTGATAATTTACGTTGTTCACGTTTTAACTTCTTCTCCATTTTAGAAGTGAACTTATTATTGTCAATCTTGTGACCATCAGAAAGGATAGCAAAGTCAGTAGTTCCTAGGTCGATGCCGATGGCAGAATCAGCTTTTTCAAGTGGTTGTATTTCAACCTCTGTAAGAATTGATACAAAGTATTTTCCACTGGAATTTCGTCTAACAGTAGCATTCATAATACGTCCATCTATCTCACGGCTTTTTGCAAATTTAATAAAACCAAGCTTTGGTAGCTTGATCTTATTATCTACAATAACAATATTGCCATTTGTATGCTTAGTCGTATAAGATTGAACATTGTTTTTCTTAGATTTAAAGCGTGGTTTGTCATTCTGCTTTTTGAAAAAGCGTTTATATGCATCTGCGAGGTTTTTAAGTGCTGTTTGAATAGCAATACTGTCAACTTCTTTCAACCACTCTAGCTCTATTTTGAGCTGCGGCAGTTGAGCAGAACAAGCGTTGTAAGTCAGACCTTTACCAGTTTCTTTGTATGTGTCATTCCACATACCTAAGAAGTGATTAAAGACAAAACGAGAACAACCGATTGTTTTCGCAATCAGTATTTCCTGTTCTTTATTTGGGTAGATTCTGAACTTATAAGCCTTATTGACTAACAATGCTTTCACCTCACTTCATTCCTTGATTTTCGATGTGTTTTCTAACTACATTAATGGGAGAACAACCATTAGTTAACATTGATAAGCCTGATTATACTATAAGGCATGATGTGTTTAAATACCTTTGGCTAACGCCAACCGCAATTCATCTCCCACCTATCACTGGGCTACGCTCTGCACGTGATTGAGGAAGGAGTCTTCTTGCGGAAAACCGATAAAATGGTATTCCTGTTTTAATTTAGGAACGATTTTAAATAATGTTATTAAGCTTATAAACATGTTGGGTATAATATGTAATACCCATTCATGTGTGAGAAATAAATATGGCATTAATATAAGTAGAAAAGGATATATTAGAAATTTTTAGGCTAGAATACCTGCAAGTGAAATTTCCTTATAAATTTAGAGAATAAACTAATGGATTTTTTTGTTTAGTAAATATAAAGCTGAGGCTAAAAAAGTGATTTGTAAATTATTTTTATAGTATTAGTTTTCATTATGAGAGCACGTTTAAGCTTATCAATATAGTTTAGTTAAATTTGATTTTAAACAGACCGCTCATATAAAGCGGTCTGTTTTGTGATAAATTTTGTAACTACTATACTATAACTAATCTTATATTGCGTTTAGTTCAAGAATTGAGAGTAAAAGAATAGTAATAGAAAAATTAATGTTTTACCAAATAATTTATAAAATAAACTCAAAGGAATTACAAGTTCTCCTATTGTAAAGCTTTTTAGTTTATTCTTAGTTGATCCTTTTATTAAATTTTTAAATGTTTGGAAGTTTATTCTATTAACAAAAGACCAACTTGGCACAACTTTTTTACCTAAATCTATTTTGAAAATGATATGAATACTATGGGCATTAAAGCCATTTATAATTAAAATAAGCGTAAATCCTAAAATAATGAACCAAGTCATTTTTCAGCACCTCCTTTCGGTATCTAATATTAAGATATTAAAACTGTTGCGAAAGTGTGCTATTGTCCATGAAAAATATTGAGAATTTATTGAGGAAACGTTGAGAATGTAGCGATGTTATTGATTATAGAAGAGTTAAGTATGTGCCTATATAGACGAACAAAAAGAATCTTTGTAATAATCGCGTTAGTTATGTTTGCTTATTCATTAGCATAAGTGAGAGTATCCCAATAATCTTTAGAGAGATTAGGACAGAATGTTTTATCGTATTTCTTGTTGGGAGATATATTAGAAAGTAAAACACAGAAAACGAAGAGAGAACAGTTGCGTAGACTGTTCTCTTAAGGAGCGGAATTGCTGAATATGTTCAATGACAATGATTCAAGCATTCCATTAGTAGTATGCGCTTAGGTTTAAAATTTATACAAGAAGGTAGTTATAAGAAAAGCTGACTTTCCCTATTATTTCAATTTAAATATCATTTACGGAGCTAATTTTTCAATGGTAGGCATAACAGCAATTGGTGGTAGAGATTTAGTCCATGCAGCTGCATATATGTTTAATTTTTCCCCTAATTTGTAGTTTTCGTCATTGGAAATAGGAACCCTCAAAATTTTATTCTGGGAAACTAGCTCCCACCAATCAGTTTGATAAGCAAGTGCTTCATCTTTTGTAGAAGTGGCAGCAACTACTAAGTAATTGTTATCTACTGAAATGACATATCCAGTAAAAGGTTCTTGTTCTTGGTTCTGAATAGAATGAACAGAAGTATCGTTGAGCAAAATCTTATTAGAATCTGCAAAGGCTGGTGTAAATCCGAAAGTAAATCCACATCCTAATGTTAAAGCTGTTACGGTTGTTACGAATGTTTGTTTTTTGTTAAACATAATATATATCCTCCTCTTATATTTAATCTCTACATTATCGACTTTCTAGTTATACATATATAAAGCCTTTTATTATTAAGTTGTTTAACAAATTTGTAACAAATATTCCATAAATGTTAATATTAACTATAAACAGGGTTAGATTTATGTTATAATTCACTAGGTGAACTATTATTGTTCCTTTCATCTCTTGATGAATATATACCCTTCCTTAATTGTAAATATGTTCGATTTTATTGGTGAAGAGGAGAGCGATTCCTCTTCTTTTTTCTTTATTAATATAGGATTTTATATAATGAACAGAAATAGAAACCTATATAGTTCTTTTTCTAGACATATTAACAATAAGGACAGTATTGAAATGCTAATTTCAAGTCTTAAATAGAAGGCAAAATTGGAGGCCCTTATTATTCCTGTTTTTTTAATCATCACGAAGTTATAAAAAAGCACTCATTATGAGTGCTTTTTTATTATCTATCATATCTTTCGTCAGTCATATTAACTTTAATTTCACCGTGTTTCTTTTTATAAATTATTGCAGTATTTATTAAGAGCTCAATGCCCACGAACGTTGAATGTACTGATAACCTGTCCGTTATGAGTTACTTTATATTCATTTCCCTCTGTAATCCCCATATTGAAAGATACAGGAGTACGTAATCCTTTTGTAGTAACATTTTTAGAGGAAGTTAATTTACCGAATTCATAGCTTTTGATGGTATATGTTACATTCGCATCTCCTACTATGTAAAAAGTACCTGTTGTATAACCTGGGACATTAGATCCGTTATAGTAATCATTTCCCAAAATAGAAACCTTTTGTATTGTGGCGTCACTAATAGCAGCTTCTGCTTTTGTTATTCCTAATTCTGGTAAATCTATCGTTGATACTCCTAAAACTCCCATTAATATCGCACCGGATAAAACAACTTTCTTAAACATGTAAACATCCCCTTTTTTTATAATATTAAGTATAATTGTTACTATATAAATATATAACAATTATATGTATATGTTAATATTTGGGATTTGATAAATATATAACGGAATATTCAGTCATATATTGAGGGTTTTTTATTTTTAATAAAGGTAATCTAAAGATGCTTATTGAAATAAAAAGAGCCTTTTATAATTAAGTTTTTATCAAGGCCTTAATTATAAAAACTCAAAAAATAAATTTAAAATAATCGCGCTCAGTGTTTAATATTTTAATTATAGAAGGTTATTCTTTGGGGATATAATAGTTATTGTGAATTCAGATACTTTAAATCAAATGATTACAAATAATGTTTAAAACTTCATATAGAACACACATTAACTCCATTACTAACACAAACTAAAGGTGTATACTTTTGTTATCATATTTCATAATGAATATTCTAACATACTAATATTATGTAATAAGGAAGTTACGCTAAAATAGAAGAAAAAAAGGGAGAGAAGATACTATGACAAGATTTACAAATCAGTATGTAGATAACACAATTTTAGAAGAGGATGTAGAGCTTTTAAAAGTTATGGCACACCCAATGCGTTTAAAACTAATCAGCGAGCTTTCAAAACATAAGACACTAAATGTGACTCAGATGACTGAAATTTTAAATATTCCACAATCCACAGTTTCTCAACACTTATCTAAAATGAAAGGTAAGGTTTTAAAGGGAAACCGTCAGGGATTAGAAATTTACTATAGTATTCAAAATACAAAAGCTGAAGAAATTATTGATCTATTAGGTCCATTACAATGATTATTTATTTTTTATAAAAAGACGCTCGGTATAAAAATGAAGAAACCATTTTGAAAAAGGCTTTTCAAAATGGTTTCTTTTCTGTTAGCGTATTATTTATTTTTGTGCTTGCCAAATAATTAAAGAACATGTTTTAAGCACATATGTGAAATCAAGAGTATGAATAATAAAAGGAATAGTGGAAAATCACACTACTCGATTTTAAATTCATGAAGACATGTGTTTAATGGATAGTTAAAACTTCGTATCATTTCTTAACAACAAATAAGGCGCCAACCTAATTACGACAGCGTTTATAACAATCATTATATACACTTAGTCAAGATTATTTATGATCACATTATTTACGTCCTTGTTTCCATACCCCATTCTTTTTATAATAAGTATTTTTGTCATTCATGAAGTCTGATGTATTACCAAGAATACTATATTTTTTGTTCTTTTTCTTAGTCTTCTTCTTTAGTCTTTTTTCTTCTTGAATAGCTTGCAAATCCGCTTTCCATTGTTTTAATAATCCCTTTTTATCTCGCATCAAATTTGTACCCCTTGGATTAAAATGTGAATTCAATAACTAGATTCTACCTATGTGTATTGCTTACCTTTTAATCCAAAATCCCATTTTGTTTTTCTTTATAAATTTCTTTTCTTAAGTATTCGAGAGTAATTGGAATTCTTCTTTATTCTTACCATTAATCTCTTTTTTTTATTTAATTCTTGATTTAATATTTTTTCTGTTTTGAAGAGGCGTAATTTCTCCTCTAATAAAAAATTCTTTTTTCTCCGTCACCCTTTTTACTCATTTTTTAAGAATTACAGTTTTTTGCATTAGAGTAAAGAATTCAGTTTTTTCTACTTTTACAATTGCTTTAGTTTTTTTGATAATTCTTTTTACTATAATAATTCATTAAGTATATTTTTACCATATATCTCCTGTAATTATCCATTTGACAAAAATATAAGTATAAAAATATTTATTAAATAAAAATACTCTGCCAAGATGAAAGGTCTAAAAGGGATGAGAAACAAGAGAGGGAGGAAGAAGTGAGAAGAGTGACTTAAATAGATCCTAGCTTTCAATCAAGATTCGTAGCTGAGCGTTTGTTGGAGTAGTATGTAAAATGCACATGGTCAAATTAGTGATAATTACGTTAATGAAATGTTTTCTGCTTATGGAGTTAAATAATGAGCAATATAGTTTTTTTAATATTGTTTATTAGAAGTTATTTATAATACTAGTTAGAGAGGGGCCAGAAATTTGAAAATAAATTGAGATAAAGTGAGGACTTATATTAGCATTTAGGGAAAAATGACTGAGTGTACGTATGGGTCATTAGTTTTCTTTGAGGTCACTACATTAAGCTTATCATAATAAATAAATTTATTATAGACTATGAATGAAATTAGTTATTATTTATAATTAAGGAAAATAATTACTTAAAAGGAGAATGTTATATGAAATTTTTATCTAAAAAAATTTTAACAGGACTAATAGTAGGGGCTATGAGTATATCCGTATTAACTCCTTCAATTAATGCTGAGATTAACGATTCGCAAAAAGAGGCAAATTCTACAGCTCAAATGATTGAGAAAAACACAGGAATTGATGACGTTTTAAATAATTTTAAAATAGAATCAAAGGAAACAAAGGTTATTGAAAATGCATCAGGTACAGTTAATATCCCAACTACATTAAACTCAGAACCTATTACTATCAAGGATAGAACAGAATCTTTACATATTTCTCTCCCGGAGCTAAATTCAAGCGAAGTTATTCAAACAAATAATGGGACTCTTATTTATCAAGATGAAAATCAACCAGCTGATTTAGCGGTACAAACTACTAAAGATGGTGTGCGATCGCTAATTAAAATTAAAAATCAATCTGCGCCAAAAGAATACGAGTTTGCTATTGATATCCCTAATGGTGGTAAACTAGTTTCATCTGCTGAATATTTGGGTCAGGAATTTGATACAGGAGAAGTATTTATAGTTGATGCTGAAAATATTATTCAAAGTGTCTTTATGCCTGCTTGGGCGAAAGATGCAAATGGAAATCCTGTTTCTACACATTATAAGGTTGATGGAAACAAATTGATTCAAGTTGTAGATTTTGATGAAAATACTGCATTTCCAGTGATTGCTGATCCAGATTGGATTAAAATAGGTAAATGTTCTGCTGCTTTAGCTGCTTTTGTTGGTGGAAATTTAATTGCTGTTTCTAAGTTGCTTAAAATTAAAAAATATATTAATGCTTTAGGTGGTTTTGGAGAAGCTGCAAAACTTCTTGTACAAGCATCTACTTGGGAAGAAAGAATGCGTGTAGGTGGACAAGCTCTTGTAGGATTAGCTGGAGAATTAACTGGTGCTACAGGTGTTTGGGCAGCATGTAAATAGGTTTTGTAATGGAATATATACTTACTGTAATTAATGTTTTATTTGGCTTACTTATTTTGATATCTGGATTAGTATACTTTAAAAATACAGTTAGGGCTTACAAAGATGATATTAGGACTAAAAATAGAATTAAAGAATCTAATCTTTCTATCATATTAGATATTGTTTTTATCTGTATTTTTATACTTATGCCAACTTGGCTTACTTATTCAAAAGTTGATTTTTTAGTAGATGTAATATTACCTGGCTGTATTATTGTAGGCGGAGTAAAAAGTATTCAATATCTTTTTCCTAATAAGGTATTAAATAAAAAATATCTAGAATATCTTATATTTATTATTTTAGGTATTTTAAACGGGATACTCATTTAATGATAAGGTAATAAACTAAGAAGTCTAGCTAATTGAATTGAACCTGAATAGTGGTACATGAGAAAAACACCTTGTGAATTCGCATACTAAGTATGCAAGTTCAATAGAGGTGTTTTTTTCTTTAATAATTTTATGTATGGTATTAAATTATTTTGTTAATGTTAAGAATGGGCTTCGTGTTACTATTTCTTTACTTTTTGGAATGTTATAGAGTTGTTCATTCTTATATCTTCCTAAAAGTTTGTTTCTGTACCTAGCTGTGGCGCTATGTGGGTAGGAAATACTACATAAAATACTGTTCTGTTTAAAATTTGTGCATATTTTATCCATGATTTTTATTAGCATTACCTTTTGAACATTTAATAAAGTAGTTGAGTCAAGGGAATAGGATTAACTTAGAAAAGGCAATCAAAATGATTATACAGGGATAAAAAATTGCTAATAAGAAAGAAGAATTAATCTTTTATTACATAAAATCATATAAGTTTCATCAACAACATAGCGCTATGGTAAAAGAAATAAGGTATAGTGGGTAAACCAATTATAAATGGATATAATACTAGTTAATTTGATAGGTTAACGGATTAAATTAATTGAAGGTGTCATGAGGAAAAGTAGAAAAAAATTCAATCGGTCATCACACGTCTTCAGTTACTAGCTAGATTATCCCCTTTATTCTGTTGCCAGGTTAGAAAGCTATCGATTACGAATGTTTTATTAATTAGAGGTATAAATCAATTCATAATTTACTTACATAGTTAGTATAAAAAGGAGACATCTATTAAGATGTCTCCTTTTTATACAATGCATATTAAGAAGGTGTTCAATTGCTTAAAAACTATGAAAAAACAATAATCATCGAGTAAAGTTATTGTAGCATCAATAAATAGGATTTTCATATGAAATGTTGCATATATAGATGTTATATGTCTTGTTTGTATATTTTAATTTTTTTCCTATATTATTTTTGATTATTCTAGCAATGTTTTTTCCATTTAAAGTCATAAAAATTGCACTCGATGCTGAAAAGAAGATCATTGCACCTCATAATAATAAAGTGACTATACTTTATAATATATAAATTAAATAATATCATCTTTAGAAGAAGGGTAGAAAATTTTTATTTAATTAAAGAATCCCTAGACTTAGGGGTCAAGGGATTCAGGTTTTGGTATATCTCACACGATATTATAAAAAAGAATAGAACTTACTAAAGATAACACATGAATGTTTCATAAATGTATCAAAAAAGTGAGGATACTATTAGAAAAATTGTTAATAAGCTATCATTTTTATTTTAATTAATTATAAAGCCTTCAAAAATACTTTTAAAATAAATATCTTATTGGATTTTAGAACGAATGAATTAGTCAAGCCCAGTCAAAAAATGTGAATTAGAAAACACTATTTTAGAGGTTGTTTTTTTTAATGGCAAAGAGTAACTCTTACCGTATTCTTTGTTCATCTATTATATGTTTATTAGTAAAAATCCAAGGCTCTTGATATTGAAAAATAAAGAAGAAACATTTTAATAGAATTTTATTTATTTTTGTTAATTCTACTATCTGTTTATTGTATGACATTATAATGAGAAAAATTTGTTTGTCTTCTTAAAGTATCTTATTTGTTCTTTTAAACTAATTAATTTTGGGGAAGTAAAACTTGAAAAGCCGGAATACAAGTTGATAAATGATATCTCAAAATAATAATTATTTGGTTTCTTTTTTTATAACTATAACAAGAATTTGTTTCTTTAGTTCTTTCTATTATTGTTGTAAAAAATAATTGATAATTTTATAAAACATATATTTTAAATAAAATAATAATTAAATGTATAATTGTAGAGTTATGTTGTTTAATTATTAAAAATGAGGAAAGATAGATGAAGATAAAATTTGATGCAATAAAAGATGAAAATTTTGATTTTACTTTATTAGAAGCGAGATTACTGAAAACTTTTAAATTAGTGGATAGTGAGGCAGTAATTGAAAAAGTTCAAAATAAAATTTTTGAAAAGGATGATATACAAACTCATTTAGCGGAGATTACTATTAATGCTACAGGAAAGAATATTGGCTATAGATCTGTTTCAGCAAGTATATTTATTGTTTTAGAAAGTTTATCAATAAAGCTATTTAATATTAGTATCAGTAGATATTAATTGATTGGAATTGGTAGTTTTTATTATTGTGTAGAATTTACATATTAAGAACGGTTCAAGGTTAATATTTAGTGGGGGTAGGAAGAAGTACAGTTAAAAAATGTTTGCGAAAGAGCATGTTTTAATAAGGACAAGCATAAATTAGAGTGTAGGATAAGTTCACTAGCTTTTAATCTATTTCAATACTCATTGAGGATTCCTTTCACATATTAGAGCATCTACTGATGTAGATGCTCTTTCTCCAGCGGTAATAGGAAAGTTTGTTTATGGTATAATGTGGATTTACGGACGTAGCGAAAGTTATTCTTAAACAATTCAATATTAATACAGAATTTATCCATTCCAATTTATATAAATCAAAATAGGCTTCAATTCATAAAAAATGAAAAGACTAGTATGGCGCTATGCTAGTCTTTTATTTATAGGTATTTCTTAATAATAGTTAAACTAGCTATTGTTTTCCATGATTTATCATAAGAGATGCTGCACATACAACGATGAGTAAATGAAAGAAAGCCATTGTTTTGATAATGTATATTCAAAACAATGGCTTTTTAAATACAGTGAAATTAAGAGTCGTATGGTATTTTTGGTGTAACTTTATTGCAAGGTAGCAATGAAAAGGAATTAAATGTTTATAGAAAAGAATAAATATAAATAGGGAAATATCCCTTTTTAGAAATAGTTATATTTCCCTATTCCTAAAAATATATTGCACAGGTGTAATTTGGTATAAAGAATTTATTAAAAATAGAAAGGAGATTAGATAAATCGGATAAATCAACGGTATAGATTAATTGAAGATGATATGAGAAGATTCTTCAGAATGATGAATACGTGTTAAAATCCTTTTTTTAGAGAAAGAATTGTGTGATAATGGAATCGTTTTTTAAGAATTAAAATATCCATATTTAAAGTGAAAAATAAAAAACGACTGAAACCAAAATAGGAATCAGTCAGCTAACAATAGTTCTAATAACTTTTATAAGTATTCAAGTGAGGATAGAATTAATTAGTAAAAGACTTAGTGGATAGCACTGAAAAATTCTTATTAGAAGAGAGGAAGTTTTAGTAACTAAATTGTTTAATATAACACGAAGCATAAGATGGCCATTTTGGTCAACTTATGCTTCCTTTAGCTTGCGGCCAACTTATAGGAAAAGTAACACTTAACACCAATGTAGAAAACCTTCAAAAGAATTTAATGGGTTTAAAAATAGGGAAAAATCCCTTTTTAGAAATAGGGATTTTTCCCTATTTCTAAAAAGAATAATTAATTGTTCATGTAAATTTGGTAAAGAGTTCAAAAGAAATGAAGTGAAATTTATAAACTTATGTAAACAAAGATTCAAGTATAAATTTTTAACTAATAAAAAATCCACTTATTTCGACAAAACATAGCAAAGGCGGCACGAGCTTCGTCGATTGATTCTTAAAGGTATTAGGTTGCTTTCATTGAACTTTCCTTATAGGAGGTGATGTGGCGCTATGGCAGAAATGGAGATATTATATACGGCTAATGAGGTTTATAGTCGGCTAGGAGTGAGCGGCAGTACACTTAGGAAGTATTCAGATGTTCTTGAACGTGAAGGCTATGAGGTGAAAAAAAACAGTCGTGGAAGAAGAGAGTATACAGAGTTTGATGTTGTCCTTATTGAAAAGCTAGTGGAGTTGAGTAAGCAAGATGGAATGACCTTAGAAAAGGCTGCAAAAATGATTGTAAAACAATTTGGTATCGCTAATAAGAAGGAAGAATCTCAGGAAGAAGATAAACTTCCTTCTCATATACAGTTTCAATTACAGCAACAATATAGCGCTATGGTAGAAGAAATCAAAAAGGTGCAGCAAGCAAACTTAATAGAAATGGAAAAAAGACTAGGTGATCGTATAGATCAACGGAATAAATTAATTGAAGGTGATATGAAGAATCGTAAGGAACGTGAGGAAAGAATAGAAAAAAGATTAGAGCAAAGAGATGAAAATCTTATGCGAGTAATTAGAGAGATTCAGGATGTAAAACGTACACTTGAGGAAGTGGCAGTAGCAAACGCGCAAAAAAATCCTTGGTGGAAATTTTGGAAATCCTAGAGTTGAAAAGATCTCAACTTATTAGGGCTGAGATCTTTTACTCCTCTTATAATATTTTTAAAAAATTAAATGTAGATAGTAGCCAAGAACTTATAATTTTGATGTTTATTCTGTTTAATTAATAATTTCACATACCATAATGATATATAGTTTTTAAATAAATTTTTACTGTTTATAAAAAGGTTTAACACTGTAAAAAAGCTATTCTTGTTTCAAAAAAATGCATAGCTTTTTGTTTTTAAATAGAGTAACTCTAGAGAAGGTTTAATAATGGATTATTTTAAAGATAAAATATTAAAATAAAAAAAATATTAAAATAAAAAAATTAGAAAGTATAAATAATTTGTAAAATTCAGCATGTAAAGTGACTTGGATTATTTGTAGAAATAATTTATAGAGACAGGGAAATGCAATATGAAACTAATAAAAACGCTTTTAATAGGAGCTACAATTGCTACTTCAATATTTACATCATTATCAAATGTACAAGTAGACACAATATTTAAAGATGTTCTTACTAATTACTGCTTTTGTGATGCAATCATGCATCTAAAAGAGAAAAACATTGTGGATAGTTATGGAAATAGAATGTTTGGATTAGGAGATAATATCACACGTGGGCAAACGGCTCGACTGCTATATGTGTATTTACAGCCACTAAATTAAGTCGAACTTTACGAGGATCAATTTAAAGATGTAAAAAGTACTATGTTTGAAAAAGAAATATATGCCGTTGTAGGCTTGGGTCTTATCAATGGTATGGGGAAAATATGTTTGGACCAGATGATGTTTGCACTCGCGAATAAATGGCTGCAATTTTACAGAATACATTAAATTATAAAGCAAAATCTATCACCATATTTAATGAGGTTGAGAAAATTATTGAACTACCGAGGAAATTGGTGCTCTACAAGAAAATAAAATTGCGGTAGGTACAGGGAACAATATGTTAGAGCCGAAAAAAGTTGTAACAAGTGAGCGGTATGCACGATATTTACATAGTGCAATTCATAAGTTAGAGAAGCCAGGAAAGTCAGAAATAATGCCGCTTGTCATACCGAAATCCATGGTAACAGATGATTTTACTTATATTAAACGGGGGATTGAGGGCGTTCTAGTATATGTTAAATCTATATCTAAAGAAGCACAAAATCTTTTTAATGAGAGGAAGGATAAATAAAATCTGGATATTAAGCATGAAATGCCAGGTTCTTCAATATTCTCATTTTGGGGTATTTGTTTATCCTAGCTTGATAGATAGCTGCTGATTGCTTACTGAAAAACAAGAAATTTAATCAAGGATACATTTATCAATAGATTGAGACTTCTAACATGGTTCACATATCATCTGAAAGATGAACCTATTGCTCAAAATCAGTAAAATAATTCAACGAGAGTATAACTCTTATTGATATTTTTAAGTGTTAGTTTTAGTGGTAGCGCCACTTTTTCGAAAGTGTAGCTTAGTTTATAAAATTTTGCAACAGAACTCATTTGTCCATAAAAAAAGTTTCTCAACTTGAATTGGCAAAAATATACTAAATAATAGTTGTACATAAGTTTTATATCCAGTATTATCTATTTCACCGGGGTTAATTTTTAGAAAAATCTAAATACAAACACATCTGAAGGAGAGAACATCCTTAATGAATACGTATAAAATTAAGATTTTCACTATTTCATTATGTGCTTTTGCAAGTGTAATGAGCACGTCCATGTTAACTATTGCTTTTCCAGATATCACTAAAACTTTTGATATAAATTTTTCAACACTTCAAATTAGAAATATATTATTCTTTGCTTTTTTTGCAACAGGGATTCCTCTTTTCGGAAAAATATCTGATATATTTGGAGCAAAAAGGGTTCTTATTATAGGTCTATTACTCTTTACGTTCTCGACCGTTTTAAGTGGAATTACTACTAATTGGTACTTATTTTTGGGATTTCAATCATTACAAGCTATTGCAGATGCGATGATCGTACCTGCGCAGGTTTTATTAATAAGAACAAATTTTGAGGAAGATAAGATAGGGTGGGCATTTGGGTGGTTTTCGGGAGTGCTTGCAGTTGCAACATTTGTAGGGCCAGCTTTAGGAGGCCTCATAGTGCGATACTTTAAGTGGCAGGCAATTTTTGGAGTATTAAGTTGCTTTAGTATTATTGCTTTATTACTCGTATTATGGGTTATTAAAAAGGATAATTATGAAAAGAGTATACAAAAGGTTCTAATACCGTTCAAAAGCTCACTAAGTTTACTTTTACTTATCTTAGCAATACAAATTTTATTTATTGATAATGTTGGTATCTATTTAAAAATTTTAGCGGCTGTTTTTGTTGTCATAACAATCTTGCTATTTGTATTTTTTGAAAAGGGGAGTACAAATGATACCTCTTTAATACCTAAAAAAGCTATTCATAATCCGATTTTTATTTCTGCATTAATTAGGGTATTTTTATTATTCCTAATTGCAAATGCAATTACATTATATATACCCACATATATGAGAGAAAATCATGGAATACCTCCTGAGCAAGTCGGATGGATATTAGTAATTGATTCTGTAATTTCGATAATGCTCTCAGGTTATATGGGACGTTTAGCTGATTTAAAGGATAATCGTCTATTAATATTAATAGGTGTGTTTTTCTCAATATTCGGAATGTCATTGTTAGCTATCTCGACATTTTCAAGCTCAATCTTGTTGTTTCTTTTTATGTTTTTATTCTTTGGATTGGCAGGAGTTATTACAATGCCGTCTCAAAATAAAATCGCAATGTTATCAGTACCTAAAGAAGAAACAGGAGTATATATGGGATTATTTCAAATGGTTCAATTTGGAACGGGAGCATTTGCTGCAGGTATCTTTAGTCATGTAGTTAACTTTTCTGGTACTAGTGGTGGCATGTCTAATGATGGATTCCTATATTTAGTTATGATCTGTATAGTTTTATATTTCATCGTACTATTTACCTTGTATTTTGATAAGAGATTCTTAAAAAAAGTCACTAATGTGACAGAAAACATAGAAAGTTAATGAATTTGAAAGGAGGTGATTTACATGGAAAATAAAAATGAAAAATTACTTGAAGATTTAGAAGTAATTGAAGCGAAAGAATTAGAAGTAGGTAACGCATTCCATGCTTTCCGTTTTTCAGCAGCTCCAGAAGCAAAAGAAGATGAGAAATAAAATATAATATTATTAATCCATAAAAGTAGAAGTGTGCAGCTGTTTATAACAGCTGTACACTTCTACTATTTTAGGGAGATGATTTATTGGAACTTCAGGATTTAAAAATTATTTTCCCACCAGTAACTGAAGCAAGGCTTTTTCCATATTTGAGCTTACCAATGATAACTGGTTATTTGAGAAATAAAAAATTAAAAGTAGAGCAAAAAGATTTTAATATAGAACTTTGTCATAATATTTTTTCTAAAACAAACTTATTAAAATTTATCGAAAGCTATAAAGGTAAAGAGCTACAAAATATTAAAAATATCTACAGGTTAGAATTTGCAAAATACTTGTATGAAAATCAAGAAGAACTATTTCACAACGTGTTTATCAATAAAAGATCAGATAATGAATTGAAAAATGACGTTAGATTAGTAAGACAAGGCATAGAGCTTTTATTGGAAACTTCTTTTCTAAAAAAAGAAGTTACATCATTACCCCAAATGATTTCTGAGATAAATATGTTTATTGAAAATGAAGAAGATATTGGTAGTATTATTCAAAAAAAAATGTTAGTTGAATTTTTGAATCAAAATCCTACGAAAATTTTTGGGATTTCAATTGCATATTACAGTCAGTTATTACCTTCACTACTGTTATGTAAATGGATTAAAGAGTTAATGCCAGAAGTTTTTGTAACTCTCGGCGGACAACAAATAATGTTAAGGAAAGAACAACTTTTAAAATTAGATGGCCTTAGTCAGTATGTAGATGGTTTAGGAACTGGTGCTGGTGAAGAAACACTTTACCTCCTTTCTAAACATTTGGATGGGGAAGTAGAAAAGCATGATGTACCAGATTTTATTTTTTTAAAAGATAATGTACAAAAAGAGATCTTTAAAAAGTCAGATTATCATATAAAAGACGCTTTACCTCCTGATTTTTCAGATCTTCCCTATAAAAATTATTTAGATGAAGAAGTACATATGTCCATTATTACTTGTGTAGGTTGTTACTGGGGAAGATGCGCGTTTTGTTCATATGGAAATAGATCTAGACAAGAAAAAAATTATCAACAGAAAACCCCTAAACAAATTGCATATGAATGTGAATATTTAATTAAAAATTATGGTGCAACAAGAATAAACTTTATTGATGAAAATACTAATCTACGTTTAGTGCTAAGCGCAATGAGAATCTTAAATAATAATGGATATCGTATATCTTTTAGTACTAGAAATCGATTGGAAGATATTCTTTTAAAGAAGGAATTTTGCAAGGAACTAAAGGATCGAGGCTGCATACTGATGTCCGTAGGGTATGAAACAAATTCGCAAAGAATTTTGGACCTATTAGATAAGGGGGTTACAGCAAATAATTATCAACAAATTATAGATAATCTGCATGAATTGGGAATTCCTCTGCGTTTTTCAATAATTGGTGGATTACCCAATGAAACAGAAGAAGAAGTTATGAATTCAGAAGAGTTTTTGAAAAAAAATGCAGATAAAATAGGTATTGATGTCATGCAAATGCTTGTTGCTGAACCTACAACATATTTAGCAAAAAATCCAGAGAAATATAATATAACTATAACATCGGACGAAAATTTAAGGGGAAATAAATTACTAAATTATGGTATGGGTAGAATGGGTGCTACATTTAACCATAGTGACGGTGATAGCTTTAATGAAAGGTTAAATAGATTTCTTGAAATTTATAAAAATGTTAATCCACAAAAGAATGATGAACTACCACCAGATAAGAGGAGCTCCACAGAGTCTAGAGATGATTTGAATCTAAATTCATATACATATATTTTGCAATTATATCCATGGGTGAGAGTGATAAAAAGCGAGAGAATACTTCTAATGGATTTCTTATGGCAAAGAGTCTTTCCTCTCCCAAATGCAATAGATTGCGATCAGGAATATTTATATGTAGCGGAAGAAGAACATCAAATTTATCTTCAACATTTTAGTGATAAAGGAGCGGGAATACTAGTTGCTGTTAATGAAAAGGAGGTAATATTGAATGAAGCTTACAGAAAATAGTGTACGCTTTCCTAAAGTTGAGAATAAGTTAGGCCTGGGTATTGGAATGGACTTACCTTGGGGAGAAGATATTGGATTTTGTACAGCAGAAAATGGAGATGATATTACTCCAAAAATGAAAATCTTTTTTGAAAACTATAAAGATGAGTTTAATTATATGTTTTTTGCATTCCAGCCTAAAAATCGAAGTGTTCTTAAGGCAGAAGATTACTTTGAAGCATATGATCGGCTATTTAATGCTGTTCCTAATTATAAAGCAAGGGCATTTCATCAAACCATATTAAATATGGGAGCTACTGAAAAATATGAAAAAAGCTCCATAATAGAATTTACAAATAAGATAATTGAAAGGTATGAAATCAAATGGATTGTTGAGGATTTAGGGTTATGGTCCATTAAGGGAAAAACTGTACCATTTCCATTACCACCATATATGACGCCAAGAGGGTTAGAAGCTTGCATTGAAAATATAAATGAATATCAGAGAAATCTACTGGTACCAGTTTGTATTGAATTTCCTGGTTTTACAGAAGGAACTAATTTCTTTATCGGGGACATGGATGGATTTGAGTATTTTAATACTCTAGTTCAAGAGACAAATTCCCCAGTAACTATTGATATAGGGCATATTCTGAGTTATCAATGGCTTATTGGTAATACAAATGAAAAAATGTATACAAATCTTTCTAAGCTACCGCTTGATAATTGCTTTGAATTACATTTATCAGGGTGTCAGATTATTCGTGGGAAGTTTAGGGATCTGCATCATGGCATACTATTAGATGAACAAATAGATTTACTTAATTATTTACTTCCTTTATGTCCAAATTTAAAAGCCGTGACTTATGAAGACCCTAAGTATACTAATGATGGCATTCTTATTCCAAAATCTCAAAGAAATTATCAAAGGATGAAAGAGGTGGTAAAACAATGGCAATATCAGTAGATAAATACTATTCTCTTGACGAAATATTATATAATTTACTACATGATTATGAGTATAGAAATTTATTCTTAAAAGATAAATTTAGTGAACTAAATATTTCTGAAGAAAATCTAAAGCAGATTCAAACCATTGACAAGGAAGAACTAATTGCTACTTCAAAAACAATTATAAGAAATTTATTGAATGGGAATATAGAGCATAGTGGTGGATTAAAAACAGCTTTTCCTGGAACTTTTAAAGAACTAGAACTAAATAAGATTGATTTGCAACAATTGATGTATGAATTTGTAGCATCAAAAGAATTTGAAGATTATAAGGAAATTCCTTATGCCGGAGATGGTCAGTGTATTGAGGAATCATTTTTTTGTTTTTTAAGTAATGTTGAAATAATTAAAAGTAATAAAAATATAGAATTGCTTTTAAAACATGAATTCTTAAATGCGATGATATCTATCTTGGTAGTAAATTCAGAGCCAGCATTTAAAATATTAAGTAAGGATATTAAATATAATGGTCATATTTATTATGCTTGGATTAGACTCGATAAAAATATTGCCGAAGCTTTATTAGGTAAAAAAATTCAGGTGCAACAGGACAAGATTATATGGTTATTTGCAGCAGCTAAAAATAGACTAATAAAAGGCCCTATAGAAGAAAATGTATTGCAGTTAATTGAAATTGGAAGCCTACAAAAGATTAATGAAATGAAATTGACTAGCAATGAAGAATCTAACCTAGCAATGAGCATATATAAATTGGGTTTAATCAAATCATGAATACAATTACAACATTCGAAGAGCATGGTGAAGTACTTCCTTTTTGGCAAGGAACTATTAAGGAGCCAGCAACTTTGTTGTATTTTGATCGTCATTTAGATCTTAAATTAATAAGTGAAACTAAAATTCAAAAAATACATCAAAGAGTAGAAAAAAATCAATCATTAAGCATTCTAAATAGGGACATACCCTGTAGAGAAGATGAACAATATGCTTATGGATTAGATGACTTTTTATATGCAGCTATTGATTTAAATATGTTTAAAAAAATTATATGGGTCTCTCCAGTAGTTGAACATAAAGGTAATGTAAATGATTTGGGCCAGGTATTTTGGAATTTACTATCTTTAATTCCCCAGCATGGTACTGAAATTATTGATTCCTTTAAAAAATATTCGTTTGGTATTGAAACAAAAATAAAAAATACAACCCTCATGATTACAACTTTAAATAATCTTAAGTATATGCAACTTTATAAAGAGAGTAATTTAATTACGGATATTGATTTAGATTTTTTCTATAATCCTGAGAACAAGAATCTATATTATAAGCTTGATCAGGTTTTACAGATTTTAAAAGAAAATAAAATTACAGATACTATAAAAACAATGACCTATTCAATAAAGAGTGGTTTTATGCCGGAGCCATATAGAAGATTAAGTAGTATATTTTCTCATAAATTAGATATGAAACTTATGAGTAATCCAGCTCGAAATCATTTGGTACCCATAGAGACAATGGCTGCTCTTTCTAATAGAAAACCAATAGATCAAAAATACTTAAATTATTTACAAGAAAAAGAGCTTGATATTTTAAGTGGAATCGGATGGAAATTACGCTCTTTATTATTAGTACAAATGGGACAGTTAGGCGAGGCTGAAAAATGTTATTATCAAGCTAAAGAGCACGGTGATGAAGCTTTTTGGGCAGCCTATAATATTGGTATGAGTTATATGAAGCAAAAAGATTATGAGCATGCATTGAAGTGGTTTCAACAAAAAAAAGGTGTTGTTGACACGATCCAGGCACATAGTTTAATTCTTCAAATTTTATGCCATTTGCATCTAGAAAATTTCGAATATGGCTTATCTTTAGCACATAGAACTCTAGAACTATTACCCATGAGAACGGAAATATATGAACTAATAGAAATTTTTTGTAAGAAAATGAATATGAAAGAAAAAGATTATATCCACTATAAGGAAAACTATCAAAAAATTAATCAATTATTAAAAACATAGGAGGGATTAAGTTTAATAATTTTTTAATCAAACTTCAGTATCAATCTCAGAAAGATTGCATTGAGGTCATTAATGATCAAATTAAAGATACTAGTATCAATAATTTTTTGAAGGGGCAACTTAAAGATTGTATTAAAATACTAGAATTAAATATCTTAAAATTCAGTAAAAATATTATTTCGTATAGAATAAACCTTAATTTAAACAATGAGAGAATCTCTTTATATGAAGAGCCTATAAAGAGATATAATTTATTAATCATATTTCATGTTGAAGGGCAAGAGTCTATAATACCCGTTTTATGGCAAGTAAGTACGGAATCTTCACCAGTTGGTATTCTTTCCAATCAAATAGAAGAGTTAAGAATAGAGTTAGAGCAAACTGTTCAGGGCAAATCATTAAAAGATAAATTAAAATTACCAGTTATATTAGATCAGTGGCCCGCCTCTCATTTTGTTCATGAGTGTTTTGGACATACATCAGAAGCTGATAATTATATGGAGTATGCTTGTGAAAATGGTTATAGCCTAGGTTATAGATGGTCTGATTATAAGTTTAATGTATATGATGATCCAACTTTAATAGGGCACAAAGCTTATTACGGAATGGATGATGAAGGAGAGAAATCTTTTCGTACCCAAATAATTAAAGAGGGTATTTGGAGTAATTTACTTCATAGTTCAGAAACGAAAAAAAAGCTACAAGCAAAAGGTTCGTGTAATGGTCGAAAAGTTTCATATGATGATATTATTCTTCCACGTATGTCCATAACGTATATGGATAAAGGTAACGAGAATATCAATGATTTAATATCAAAAATAGAATATGGTCTCTTTTGTAAAGGTTCATGGGGAGGAGGATCAATAGGTACAAAATTTGTAATCAGACCATCTTATGGGATTATTATTAAAAACGGAAGTTTAAGTAATTTAATTATTAGAAGGTTTGATATTAAAGGTTGTAAGTTTGAGGCTGCGAAGAATATCGTTGGTAGTAGTAATGAGTTACGAATTTTCAATCCGGTATTTGGCTGTGATAAAAACAATCAAAATAATTTAAGTGTAACTCAAGGAGCTCCACATATTTATTTTAAAGAGTTAAATATTTACCCAATATAACATTGAAAGAGTGAGGCCAATGATTGAAAGAATAGATTGCAAGAATCTAACCTATGAAAGATTTATGAAGGAGTTTGCAGATAAGAAGCCTGTTATCTTAACAAATCTTGTGAATAATTGGGAGTGCTTTAATTGGGATTTGAAATATTTAAATGAAAGATTTGGAGAGCAAGAAGTTGTAATTAGAAAGTCTGATTATGAAGGGAAAAAGAAAGTTTATACAGTGAAGCTTTCTAAATTTATTCAATTGTTAGAAGGTGGAAATGAAGAAAATTGGTATTGTGATTGGCCTTTCTCTATTATGGGAAACAGAGAAATCGCTTTATCATATAGTATACCATCCTTTTTAACAGAGCAAACAGTTAGGAAAAAAGGAGATAAAGAATTGAAATGGGTATTTCTAGGTTCAACGAATACTGGAACTCCATTACATAAAGATTTTCAATCAACACACAATTGGAATGCCGTTATATTTGGAAAGAAAAAATGGGTGTTTTTTAATCCGGAATTTGATCAAGAAATGGAATATTTAGCGAGTGTAGATTGTAATATTTTTAATCCAACTCCAGAAGAACAAGAAATTATTTTAAAAGCAAACCCTTACTATATAGAACTTAATCAAGGTGAGATTATATATACTCCCAAAAATTGGTGGCATCAAGTTATAAATGAAGAATTAACCTTCGCTATTAGTGAAAACTTTTGGTTTAAGCATGAGCTTCAAGTTAATTAATTTTAAATAAATCATTAAAAATAGGGGGATTTAATAATGCTAAAAGTAGAAGAACATGTAATTAAGAAAAGTATTTATAAAACATTAGAGGAATTAGTAAGCTTACCTGGTCCTGTTGGTCATGAATATATAGTTAGTGATTGGTTAAAGAAACGTTGGATCAATAAATCAGAGGAATGTTTTGAAGATAAAGTTGGAAATTTAATTTGTAAAATTGGTGGAAAGGGTCCTAAATTATTAATTCAAGCACATATGGATGAAATTGGATTTATAGTGAGGTATATTACCCCTGATGGCTTTTTACTAATTGATCCAGTACAAGAAGCACATAGGTCTGGTCCTAATCATTTACATATGATAGGTCAATTAGCTCAAGTAATAAACAGAACAGGGGATGTAGCAACAGGAGTTTTTGCAACATCTACTGGTCATGTCCTTACCGAGCAGCAAATGGCTGGAAATTTAAATTTTAATAGCCTATTTATAGATATGGGAGTTAATAGTAAAGAAGAGGTAGAAAAATTAGGAGTTCATATTGGCTCAAGTGTGGTATGGAAAAGAGAATTAACTCAGGTTGGAAATAAGCTTATTGGAAAAGCGTTTGACGATCGGATTGGACTTTTGGTCATGGATCTTCTTTTAGAGAAAATGGACGTTTCCAATTTAAATTATGAAGTATGGTATGGTGCTACAGTGCAAGAAGAGAATAAAGCTCATGGCGCTTATGCTCTAGGTTCAAGAATGGACTTCGATATGGCAATTTCTTTAGATATTGGTTTAGTAGGAGATATACCAACTGTAAATGAACAAGATTATCCTACTAGATTAGGTGGTGGGCCGACATTAGTTTATAAGGATGGTGCTATTCATTATAATCCTAAAATAACATGGGGGTTAGAGGATATATCTAAAAAGTATAGTATCCCTTATCAAATTGGTATTTATAGTAATTATGGCTCTGACGGTATAGCTTTATTTGATAGTGGTATTCCTGCAGCACTTATTGGTATTCCAACTCGTTATACACATACACCTTTTGAAATGGTTGATATCAAAGATATTTATTCTACTGTAAATTTACTAAATCATTTTATTGAGAACAGAGCAAACTAGATTTAGTTCTGATGTAAAGTTGATTAAAGTACAGACGATTTTAACTAAAAGCACGTCATTGCATGTTTCTTTTACGAAATTTTATAATTAATCGTACGTTGAAAAACCGAAATCTGTTTCCTGATTTCGGTTTTGTTTATTTAAAGTATGAACTATCTCAATTATTTTTTCTTTTAGCTTAATGGCATGCGGCTGTATTCCATAGATGTATAGAATGGCAATAATTTTTAAGTATGGAATGGCTATAAATTATTGAGGGTTTTAATATAATAATGTACTCGTTTAAGGATGTTAGTGCAAGAAGTATTTATATTTTTTCAATATAAGATTTTACTGCCTGAAATAAAAACTCTTCCTGTCCCATACCAGCATCTGTGGCCATTTTTACTATTTTTTGTTTGAATTCATAATCTGCATGAAATGTTAATGGCTCTACATTACTTTTAAAGTAAATGCCTTCTACATGTGGAAGTATTGAACCTGATTTCATATGAGAATGTAAATATTTTATCTCTTCTTGAAATTGCAATGGATTTACTTGTAAAACAAAGGGTTTAATTTCTAATTTGATGGCATCTTGTGTAATAGTCAATCGCATATTTGTGACACCAAGTTCTTTATAAAATAAGTTTATTAGATTGTAAGTGATAGAATCAAATAATTGAGGTTTTTTAAATGAAAAAGATAAATATCCTCGTTTTGTAATCACTGGCTGTTTTTTGAACGGTTCAAAGGAATAATCATGCTCTTTATAAGTAGAGAGTGGGAAAATCTCTTCATCCTCTGTAAGAATCTTTCCATCTGCTCCATTAAGCTCTATTACCCTAGCTGTTTTTCCGGTGTGTTGATGTGTTAATAATTGATATAAACATATCTCTTCATCATAGATCTTGGTAATGAATGTTTTTCGCTCTTTTGTTTTAGTTTTTTCATAATCAAGCATAAAAATTTCTAATTCTTCCTCATCGATAAGGTATACTTGTTTTCCTCGTTTTTCTACCATTGTAGCGGGTAATTTTCCGGATTTGATGTATGTAAAGATAGTAGATGGTGCTACATTAAGAATTTCAGCTGCCTCTTTTGTACTTAGTCCATTAACCTCTTCTTTTTCCATTAATCTTTCAATATCTTCTAAATAGAAAATTTTGCTGCCGAATTGTTTCCAGTTATCTTTGTATACGCATTCTATTAATCCTTCTTTTTCTTTCTTTAATATGGTCTGTACGGTTACCCCCATTAAATCAGCCGCTTCTTTTGTAGTAACAGTAGGCTTTGTAATAAATAGTAAATCTTGTGTCATAAAATTACACCTCCGAATTTCGACTAATTTATAAACTCTATATAGTATCATATCAGATTTTTATATACATATAAAATTTGATTTTAATTCTAATAAAAATTAAATTTAATAGTAAATTCAATGATAATAAAACATGATATTTATATGTATATTAATTTTCATTTTAATGTAAAGTCTTTGTTTGAAATAAATGAGTTAAAAAATATATATAATTATACATATAATAATTAAATATTTATAAAAAAATATATGTATGTTTAGATAGAGAAGAATATATTATTCTTATAGAAAGAGTAATGTTTTTATTTTGTACAATTGTTACAAAGGAAATGAAAAGTATAGTATATTTAATAAGTAGATATAGTTTAATAATATTTGCAAAAAGTGGTGAATTAAAATTATGGATAGTAAAAGTAAAAATGAAGTTCTACCTATTACAAATTATAAAAAAGGATTTATAGATACATATTTAGAGGATATGAATGGTGTTGTGTTATTCCTACATAACAATCGTTATATGGATGCTGTAGAACAAAAGATGGAGAAAGCAGAAAAAGAGGGTAAAAGAAAATATGATTTTCTAAATGACCTTGAAGTGATCTATCATTTTGTCCATTTACAGAAAGATATGGATGAGAAGAAAAATAGGAAAGAGCATACAAAAAAGAGTTATGTTTCTGAAATTTTGTCATTTTGTCAAAGCATGGTGCAGAACGCGGAAGAATTTGAATTAAATGGGGAAGACGTACAGCGCTATGAATCTTTATTGAAGGTATTACAGCCTTGGCATATACGTAAGTATAGTAACTGGTTAAAAAGTGTAAAGAATGGCAGGGGAAATTCAAGCTATAGCGTTGCAACGCTTGCGAAAAAAACAGTATTGATTCGTTCATTTTTAAAACATCTTCACCTATTTGGCTATGTTGATAAGCCACTTCATGAGGAATTACAGCGCGCAAATGTAAATGAAAAAGATAGACCTAATCGTGATTTGTCTTATGATGAGGTAATAAAGATTTTAGATTTTTATAAAGTACGAGGACATTTAGTAAACTATACATTCTTACTTGCATTAGCTAGTACTGGAGCACGTATTCAGGAGTTGTGTCGGACAAGAGTAAAAGATTTATACTATGACGGAAAGTATTGGTTAAAAGTTATAGGAAAAGGTGGAAAGGTACGTGAACTTTTCATTTCAGAACATTTGTATCAGTGTATCTGTGAAGTGAGAAGGAAAAGAGGGTTTCAAACCATATTAGATCAAGGAGATGGGGATCCTTTATTTGTAAATCAAAGAGGGAATTTTTATAACCCTAAAACGCTATCTAATCAGGTAACAGATATGATAAAGAAGACAAACTTAGAATTTCTACAATATCGTGAAAATCCAGTAACCGCTCATACATTTAGGCATGCATTTGCAATTATGGCTGTGGAACAAGGAAACGCTGATTTATACCATTTAATGCAAACTCTTGGTCATGAAAATATTCAAACAACAAAGATTTATTTAGAGAAGTATATGAAGCGTCAAAATAATGTAGGAATGATTTTTGCTGATATGATTAAATAATAATTTTATTATGATACTACTGTAGACAAAAAGAAGACATCTTATTTTGATGTCTTCTTTTTGTCATATAGTTACTAATGTTAAGAAGGTAATTTATCGATTTATATTTATAAGAAATATAGCGATTCTCGATACAATACATCATAACATAATTAGTAATAATTATGTTATGTAATTTCGTATATATAAATATAATTATATTTATATATATTCTATCTTTTATTTCTGCCAGAGATTTTTTTAGTAGTAAACTATTTTATCCATTGACTGTATATTTGTTATATCTCATTTTAAACATAAGGTTAAAATGAGCCCCCTCACCTAATGCGAAAGGGTGCTTGGTAAATCAGAAGTTAGGTTTCCAATCAAAAAATGTAAATATAAGCAACTATTAAAATGCTATCATAATGTTTTAATGATTTTTCAAGCATTATTACATATAAGTATAAATTCCTTTAATATCCATTTGATAAAATACAATCCAAATATTTACAATAGTTAAATAAATATTTCTACAAATTCAATATATTTACAAAAAATACAAAAATGATACATTTAACTTGTAACAAATATAATTTAAACAAGGGGGAATTTTTATGTTAAAAAAATTAGTAGTTGGAGTATTGGCGACTGGTATTGCTTTAACTGGAGGAATGGGGGCTTCAGCAGCAAGTTTGGAAAAGCCAGAAGGCCCAGTAAGTTCTTTAAAAGCAGCCAAATGTGAGCTGCCTTCTCGCATTAAAAAGCTTTCAAATGGTAAATTTGAACAATACGTTAAACGTACTGATAATTATTATACTGAATCGCTCTGTGGTGGTACAATGCATTGGTACTTCAAAGGTATGGCTCCAGATGGATATTCACGTTATGAAGGGCATCTAATTTTATAGAAGTATTTCTATAGAAGCATTTTAAATAATTATCAGCCATATTTTTGGGGTGGAAAATCTAAATTTAGCCCTTTTTTGTTAGGTGAGCATGTATTACTACATATCACTATATGTTTCTCTAAATGCCATTTGATTAGGTTCTGTCTGATACTACAAGGCATCAGCAGTCATGGACACTGTTAATGGTTTTAAGAATAATAAAATTTGATAGCTTTTCTGTAAAAGCATAAAGATGATATGCCTATGGTAGTAATAAAGAAGGGTATAAAATATTATTAAAAAAAGACTGTTATAAGAAATGGACAAGTATATGGCTTATATGGACTGAAATTTTGTTAAGAAAGGACACTCGATTGAGTGTCCTTTCTCATTTATTAAATATCATCATAATGGAATTTAATCTAAAATTAATGTTTGATGAATTCCTGATAATTTATTAATTTCCCTAATTACTTCTGGAACTAATGGTTTCTCAGTTTCAATTATTAACAAAGATAATTTTCCGGTTTCTTTTCTTGAAATTCTTACTGTATTAATATTAATTCTACATCTTGATAAGAGAGCGATTACAGAAGAAATCGTACTAAAATGATTATTATTCATAATAAGAAGAGCAGGGGTTGTATCGCGTAACTTTAGTTCAAAACCATTAACTTCAATAATTTTTACTCTTCCCCCTCCGAGTGAGCAAGCAATCATTTCAATTTTATCTTTACCTTTATATAAACAAATTTTGGCTGTATGAGAATGTACTGGTTTTGCAACCTCTTCTATACAATTAATTGTAATTCCTCTTTCTTTTGCGATTGTAAGTGCATTAATAATTAGTGAATCATCTATTTTGAAACCTAAGATGCCACCAACAATTGCTACATCTGCACCAAAATGATGATTCCTCTTTTTAAATCCTCCATATAAGGAAATATCAATTCTGTCTGGTTCATGTGAAAATAACTGTCGGATAGTATATCCTATTTTTACGGCGTCTGTTCCAAAAATATTAGGTGTTCCAATTGAAATAGGACCGATGATATCAAATACAGATCTATAGTTCATAATAGTTGGTTCCCCTTAACATTGTTAATGAAAGTTATAGATAATCAGCTTTCTTTTTCAAAGTATTATTAAATAAAAAAAGAATTATTGAGGTATTTAACATATGTTCATAATAGAAGAATTAAGTAGTTTGTATTCCACTTGTTAATTCGAAAATTTCTTTTGAAAAGTTAAGAGAACATACAGTATATGAACTAAAGTTATTAAATACCTCTTTCAAATATGTGTAAAGAATAGATAGACTTTACTATAAATAAAGCCCACAGGAGTTTTTAACTCCCTGGGCTTTCATTTTTCATAGTAATTCGGTTTTTATATGGTAAACGGAATCCTAGTGCGATTGCGGCTCCAGCACAACTAAATAAACAACCAAATAATAAGTAGAGTGTAGGTGATGATTCCCCAATTGCAACAGACGCAACGCCCCCAATTGCAGGAAAAAGTGCAACCATATAACTACTTACTGATGCACCAATACGCTCTACTAACTTAAGGTAGAACATCCATGCACCGAAGGAAGCAAATACAGTTAAAAATGCTAAAGCTCCTAGGTAAGAAACCGATGTTGGTATTGTAAAGGTTTGTTGCTGGAAAACACAAACAGCAAGTAAAAGTATTGAAGCTACAATAAAACCAACACTATTTGAATAAACAGCATTAATCCCACGTCTTGCATTTCGAGCAGAAGCCGCGTCTCCAATTGCTGTAAGGACAGTTCCTAATACTGCAAGTCCTATTCCTTTTAAATCACTTGTATTAGAAGCCCCCGTTGTTAGTAATGGATAAACCAATATAGAAACGCCTGCAATTCCAACTATTCCACCTATTAAAATTCGAGAATGAAGTTGTTCACCTAAAAATATGCGAAGTGCAATCGGTGTCAAAACTGTTTTTAGTGAAAATAGTAGCGTTACTAATGCAGCCGAAATCCAAATCGTAGCATAGTATAAACATAAATAACTAATAGCTAAGTTACATACCCCAAAAGTAATGAGAGGTAAAGCATCTTCACGGGAAGGCTTACCCTTTGGACGTACCACGCAAGCAAGGACAATAAACATGAGTGCAGCTCCCACCAAGCGATAAGTTAATGATAGTTCAAGACTTACGGGTGTACCTTGGATTTTTACTACAATAAAGTTCAAACCCCATACTATCAAGCAAAATATATACATTAAAGCTGTCATGCAAATTCTACCTCAGCAACCTGTGCAAAAGGAATGTCGAAATAATTAAATACTTCTGTTAGTGCTTCAGCTAATTGCAAGATTTGTTCCTCAGTATGATTTGGTGTGACGTTAACTCGGAAACGCTCCGTACCTACAGCAACAGTTGGTGAGTTAATAGGTTGTAAATAGACATGATGCTGTTCAAGTAAACGTTGAGCAGCAGCTTTACATTTTTTAGCATCCCCAATTAGTACAGGAAGAATATGTGTCTCACTTGAATCCATAATAGGAATATTTGCTTGACCAAGTGCATCTCTTAACATACTAGTCTTTTGATGTAGGGCATTTCGTTCACTGTCTGAAGATTTTAGGTGTTCAACACTAGCATGACAAGCTGCAACAATTGCTGGTGGTAATGAAGTTGTAAAAATGAAACCGGATGCAAAAGAACGTACAGCATCAATTAATAATGCTGAAGCTGCAATGTATCCCCCAATTACTCCAATTCCTTTTGCCATTGTTCCTTGAATAAAGTCTAAACGATCTACAAGACCTAGTTCGGCAGCTATTCCTGCACCACGGGGGCCATACATTCCGATTGCATGCACTTCATCGATAAACGTTAAAGCATTATATTGTTCAGCAAGTTCTATAATTTTTTCAATTGGTGAAATATCGCCATCCATTGAGTAAACGGATTCAAAAACAATGATTTTAGCTCGATCATGTGGTTGAGCTGCAAGCAATTCTTCCAAATGTTCAACATCGTTATGTCTAAATACCGCTCGTTCAACTTTTGTACTACGTATACCATTAATGATTGAAGCATGATTGCGTTCGTCAGAGAATACGATACAATTTGGAAATAAACGAAGTAAACATTGTAATGTCGCATCATTAGAACCATATCCTGTAGGGAAAACTAAGGCTGCTTCCTTACCATGCCATTCAGCAAGTGAGGATTCAAGTGCAGCATAATGATAATGTGTACCACCTATATTACGGGATCCACCTGAACCCGCACCAAATGCTCGAATAGCATCGTGCATTGCTTCGGTAACCACTGGGTGTTGTGACATCCCTAAGTAGTCATTACTGCACCAAACAACAACAGGTTCTGTATCTTGTTGACCATTTAAGTGTGCCAATGGGTATTGACCGCGAATTCGATTAATGGTAACAAATTCACGATATTGTCCACTTTCTTTTAATGATTGGAGCTTATTGCTAATAATTTCTGAATACATAACCTTACCTCCAAGAAAATTTTACGGTTCGAACCGTTTTATTGTTATATTCTTTTTATTAAAAGAATATAAACATGTAAAAAAATTCTAAAAATTGCTTTTTCATTATAGCAATAAATTACAAAAATAGTTAATGATATGTAAATTTGCATATTTTTATTTCTATTAGACTGATATCATACAAGAGGTATTGTATATATAAATGGTACTAGTGATGTTTAGCTGTAACAGATGGTATGTTAAAGAAGTGTGTGAAAGTATTGTAAAAAGAGGGGTAATTTGTTAAGAGTGATAAATTAAGTTGAAGCAAAATAAAAAGCTCAATTATACTAATCGATTCAAGTGAAAATATAGAAAAAGAAAAGGGCAATATTATTAAATAAAGGATATATTAATTATGGAGATTGAAATAATTTCGATAATATGTTATTTAATTAGTATATACAAATTTTATATTTAATACCTTTTAGATTGATATCTGTTCCTTATGTATTAAATTATATTTTATGAATGCATAAAATATCTGTTTTCCTTATAATTAGAAATAGAATATAATTTTTACATAATTATATTACAAAAGAAAAAAATAAAAGAATGATAAATAAATCCAATATTTTTGGAAATGCAAAATGAACTGTAAAAACAAGTGTACATAGATCGGAATTTTACAGTGTTATTTTCATTTAATTAAAATGTTTTTTAACTTTTAAAGATTTAATAATTAAAGGTATTTGATTTTTCAAGAAAATAGGTCTAGTTTATTGGATATATAGGTGAATGAAAAAACATGCTATCTTTCTCTAGAATTCTATAGAAGTAATAGCATGTTTTAGCAATTTAGTTATATATACAGCGTTATCTTTATAATATTCATATTTTAATACTACTTTTGCAGTAAGATTACTTATTATTAGATAATAAAACTTCAATGATTTTTGGAGCCTTAGAATTACTTAAGTAATAATAAACTTCGGGCCCTTTTTTTTCACTACATAAAATATTTCCCCTCATTCTTGATAAATGTTGTGAAACTGCTGCTTGAGGGATTTGTAGCATATTAACAAATTCTGTGACATTTAATATAGTGTGCTGCATAAGGGCTACTACAATTTGCATACGATCGGGATGGGATAGTATCTTTAGGAGTTCTATATTATTCTTATATGAAGTAATTTTAATATTGTTCATTATGTACTACTCCTTTTACATTTATATTTGTTTAAAGTTATAAATACTTATAAACTTCAATACTAAAGGTAATTTTTTAATCTGTTACTGATGTTTGTATTTATAGTTTCAAAAACTAGTTTCCTTTTGGGTTTAGCCATAATATTCTTAAAGTAGTTTCTTTCTCGTTGAAAAATAAAAACTATAATTCATTCTATTTCATAAAGTCTGTATTTATCTAGTTAATTTGTTAGTAAAATACACTTTTGCTCTGTATTAAAGTATATTTGTTGCGGCATAGGCAATTAGTGCAATAACTATTATAGCTCCGAAAATAGTGCTGAATAATGCAAGAAAGCTGAGAGAAATATAATAAATAAAATAGGCTCCAATTCCAATTGCTATTATAAAGCCAATTATAAGAAGAAGTGAACCAATTGTTTGTAAAGAAATTATATTAAAGAATATTAAGCCAATGACAATTAAACCAATAATAATAAGGGTTCTCATCGTATTGCTCCTTTTATAAATTATAAACATGTAAAAATCTCTATATTTCGAAATAATCATAACATAGAAGAATAGAGTGAGGAAGGGATTAAACTATCAATAATTAAGTAGTATAGATTAATAGTTCTTTTGAATGTATAATCCCTTTAATTAATATTATTTTTTGAGAAACAGGGGTTTTACGATTTTAATCAAGGAATTTTACATATTAATAATAAAATTCCTTGATTGGTAGAGTTTTTTAATTTTTGTTTGTTTGTCCATCGATTCTTTGTAGTAATGGTAACGTATTTTCAATGTGTTTTTTTATACTATCGTCTAACAGTAATTTTGTCTCGGGATTTGTAAAGTTTGTAATTGCTTTAGCATATTCTTGTGGATAAGGATCAATGCCTAATAGTATATTTGCATCAATATTATATAAAGTAATAATTTTTTTTATAACAAATAATGTAGGAGGTTGTTCATCCTTTTCTAACCGAGAATATGTACTTTTACTTATGTCTAATTTTGTAGCGACTTCTTTTTGAGAATAACCATATAAAGTTCGCAATTTTTTTAAAATATAACCTATCTCCATTCGGTATAATCAGTCCTTTTGATAACTACAAAGTTGAATACTTGATAGGCATTAAAAGATACACAATATAGACCTTTTATGCAATTACGTATATTTTACCATTCGTGTAACTTCCGTTCTATATTTTCGTTAAATGCTCAAAAATACATATTTTTAGATACTTTATCATTTTACAAATATATACCAAACACCGTTTTGTTTAGTCATCATTAATGGATAAGAAGACGGTGTATAATCACTGCTTGAAAATCTAGTAGTGAACATTTAAAAGAAAAATTAGTGAGTAAAAAATGATGGACTTGTCGTTTTAATCCAGGTTGATATAACTTTTTTGATATAATTTTATAGTAGTAATTTTGACGATTAGAACCGGACGTTTTATTAAGTCACCTATTAATTTTTGAATAAATATTTTTCTAGTTATATAATCTCAAAAAAGCTTTGAATATTCTTGTAGAGTACATCAATTTAATAAACAGTATTTTATGTAGTTTTTATGTTTTTTATTGTATAGGGCATTTAAATAACCTTGTTATACAAAATAATTTAACAAGGTTTAAGATATTAATGTAGCGCTATGATATAAATAAACCCACAAATAAATGGACAGCCAATAATAGGTTGTCTTTTTTGTGGGAATTGTTTGTGCAGCTAAATTAAACTGGAAAAACAATTATTGAAACAAGCGGAATAAGATTCCGTTTATTTCCTAATCCCGAATTTCGGGATTTTTTTTTAGGAATTCTATGTAAATCATTTCAAAAAGTATTAATTTTGGGACTCTATTGTAATATCTAAATGAATTTGTATAATGATTTATAAAGGAGTTCACAAAAAAAATCCCAGTTGCTAGATGACTGATAACAAAGGAATTTTCGAGAATTCTTACATGTGATTTGGATAGATGTTACAATTTTTTATAAATTATGGATTGACTATATGAGGTAAACCATTGTAATCTTGTTTTAAAAGATTGTTTAATAACATCTTAAAAGTGAACTGCTTATAATTATATAGTTACATGGGCAGAAAATAATAAGAGCGCCAACTCCTATTATTTTCGACCTTTTTAAAACAGTTATGGTGTTTTAGAATGGCTGCCCACTTTGCGAAGCATAACTAGTATGCGACATCAATAATTTTATACTGTTTTGTGTAATTTCACAAGACCGTAGGTGCGCGTAATTTTTACAAATTATTATTGATTTTGCTCTAGTTATCCTTCAAAAGGTGGTTCTTCGGTATGAGAAGAAAAAGGCGTAGACTAAAACATGAGTCTATGCCTTTTTTATTTTTCTAACCGATACAATCTTTTTTACTTTAAGAATGCTTATCTTTATAAGGTGTAATAAGTATTAGTTTGATTTAAGTTGAGTTAAACATTGTAGAAGAATTAGTAGCTGATTCTGAGAAAATTAGTTATTAAATTAAGTGGATTGGAGAAAATGAGAGTGCGTACAAAAGATTTTAGTAGAAAAACACATAGCATAAGGGTATTACAAGAAATGGATGTAATGTCATTAGTCAGACAAGCGCATTCAGTTAGTACTTTTCAAGGTAAGGATTATATTGTATTAGATAATGGTAATCTTTATGATTCGGTAGGAAAACGTGAAGTTCCGGTAGCTATGATGTTTAGATATATTAAATGTGCTAGAAATAGTTATGGAGTCGTAATTGCTAAGAAGTCTAATACTTGTAGTAAACTGATGCAAGTTAAATATGTAAAAAAGAATAATAAAGTTAGCAAGTAATAAAACATTTAATCAATTTAATTGTGTATAAAATACACTAGGGATTATCCAAAGTTTTGGAATCGACATGGGTTGTTTTTGTATTTATTAATATATATAAAAAAACAAATTAATTCTCGTGAGTTTAAGGTAATCCCAATTGCTCTTTGAAAAATTTATATAGATGCTGGGGGAGTGCCACGACCACTGTTTGCCACTCTATTTCGTGAAATTAGGAGAATAAAGACACGAATAAACCCTGAGGGTCATATGTACCGCTTGTAAGAAAGCAATGAAGTGGTGGTCTAACTTTGTAGAATTAGAAATAAGGCTGCATATTACTTAAAGGGCTGTACATTTGATTATAGCGCCATAACGGAGTATTCCTGAGCGATTAATCGTACAAGCATGCCTTTAACGAGTGGGTGGAACGAGACTAACCACCCCATTTATAAATGGAGAATCTCCTTCTTGCATTTATAAATGTATAAATATAGACCTATTATTTTTTAGTTTATAATATTAAAAATAGCTTTATATAGAATTAAGTTGATTAAATATTAATTTGTTTGAAAAGAGATTCTGTAAGTAACTGAAGTCAGTTACTTGTAAAGGGAGTAAAAAAGATGAGAAAGGGATGCCGGGAAAGGTATTTAAAACAGATTACTGCTGTCATAACAACAAAGAGAAAATACCCTACGGGATACCTAGTTGTTGGAGAGTATAGATTAAGTTTGGAAATTCAAAAAGATATTTTGGATATATTAGATCATTCAGAGGTGACAAGCAGTCATATAGATTTTAATAATTATAAGGATGAAGATGAATGCCTTATAGTAATGAAAAAAGCAAAAAAGCAATTAAGTGAGGACAGGCAATCAGGAAAATTATTAATTCTTGTTATTACGAATTTTGATCGTTTTAATGCAAAAAAAATGGATGCAGTGAAGCAATTGATTAGTTGCCAAGCCTTAGGTATTAATCTATTAGTAAGCGCTAATGTGCCGTTGGTTCATTTAGTTGGATTAACGGAATATATGATTACTGTAGATTCGACAGCTAAGGTTTTATCCAAGTTCTATAGATACAATACTCAGCAGGTCATTTACTCTTTACATAATGAATCTTTAGTTTAGTAAAAGTTCTAGAAAATAGGGGTGGATAAACTGAATAATAACCTTAAAGCAAAAAAAATTCTTAAAACCAAAAGTATTAGTATAGGTCTATTTGAATTAGACGAACGTTACAGTTTAGGCAATAGAATTGATGTGTTTTGCGATAGATTAAATACTATTTATACATTCGAAATTTTTAATATAACGCTAGTTAGAAAGACGCACTGGGTTGTACATTTAAATTAAAAAATAGGGTGTTATAAAAAATAAGAAATTTATAATGTTTATATAAATTTTTTTGTGTTTAACGTGAGTAATATAGTTGAATCAACAGAATGTAAGAGTGGAAACATGGAATCCTCCTTTTATAAAAATAATTTGGTAGAAATAATTTTTGTAACTTTAAAATAGCAGAAGATATGAAAATATTTTGAATAAATGTGGGATTTAGAGTAGGATCATTTTAGTGATGCTGCTCTTTTTTTATCAAAAATTACTAGAAAGTAACTCCGAAAGGAAGAGCTAAAGTGTTTGATAATAAATTTTTAATATACCCATCTATGTTTATGGTAATGTGTTTTATGGTATTAATATTTGATTTTCTCCTTTCAATATTTATTAGATTAGTGACATGAGAATGATAAGGGATAATATAAAAGATGCTTTTTTGTGGTTTTGCGTTATCACTTTGGTAACAATAGGTTGGATAGCAGTTGAATATTTTTCTATTAATCTGCTTTTAGATTGAGGGAGTGTAATAGATGAACGGTTTAGTAAAAGCTACAGAACCATATGTTTTTGAAGGCGAAAAAATAGCATTTGTTAAAGGATGTTTGAATGCTCTCCTTTTAGTTATACCATTTTGGATTGTTATTTTTGCTATATATATTTTAAAAAAATAAGTGGAAAAGATTGTTTGCTGTTTTATTTAAATTATCCATAGTAAATAAGATAACTAAAGATATTAGATTTTAAAGTAAAAGTTACATTATATTCCTACCATAACTATTTAAAGGCCTATCTATAAGTTGTAGGCCTTTTTGTTTTATTTAAGGAGAGAGCGAAATGAGGAATAAGGTCAGAAGCCCAACGCCCCCTTTTCTTTAACAGAAGGATCTAAAGAAAGGGGGCGGCATTATTGTGGATTAGAAGGACATGTAGTTTATTGCTTGTTGTTATAGTTCTATTAGGAAATCTTGTTGATTTTGTTTCTACGGGGTATGCAGAAAGTGCATCAAGTCAAGAACAGGGACAAGAAAAAAAAGCCGAAGATGTGACTGTACTGCAAGGGAAATCAGACATGAATATTATGGGATTATCACCTAATGAGGTGGTCGTTGCTGATGGCAAAAAAAGTAGTAATTTATTTGATTTTGAAGCATTTATCAAACCTTCAGACATTGTAGATGGAACTGCTCCATTTGATTCAAATGATGAGGCGGGTAATGATTCTAACCCCAATAATGGTATTGTAAGGACGTTTGATACCGTTACCTACCCATTAAAAGTAACAATTAATCCGAAAAAACATGATCAGTTGAAGAATATTAAGCTGAAAATTACGGGTACATTGGAAAACGGCATTACAAATAAACGTGTGAATGCAAAATTTGCTGTTGGTGGTAAAGAAGATTTGGAGAAGGAGATTGTTTCTTTTGATATGGAATATTTGTTAAAAGAAACAGGTAACTCCTTAATGATTCCTGTTACTGTGGAAGTACAAGGAGCCGAGCAGGGATTGAAATTAAAACCAAATATAAAAATTCAGGTTATAAGTGTGGATGGGGAAGATATTACGAATGAAAATGTATCGCAATCATTTAATGATATTACACCTGTTACAGCTTCTGGAAAAGTAAATGTGAAGGCGAAATTTTCAACTCATTATGCAGGTATGCCAAGATTGGCTTACTCAGTATTCAATCCAAAAGTAGATAAAGATGATCGTTCTTTTATCTTTCCAGTCGTATTATCTTTATTTGTTGATAACCTCCCTAATCGTAGTGATATAAGGGGGGCGACCTTCCCTGTTGGTAAAGTCAATTATCACTTTGATTTTAGTGGACGTGTTGATTGGGATTCACAATCAATGGGAGTTGAGAAATTAGATTTCGAGGGGAAAGATACCCCCTTTAAAATCTTTAATTATCAAGCTATTGATGAGGTAAGCCAAAAAGTTCCTAAACCCAATACAGAAAGTTTCGAATTGGGTTTAGAGAGTTATAAAGACGTGCGTACTAATCAATCTGGGAGTGCAAAGTCTTATATTCCGAAAGAAAAATGGAATGCGGATGATATTGAAAAATATACGATTAATAGTGTTTGGGATAGTGGTAGTACTCAAATAAGTAAACCGAAAGTTTCAAAAGATGTTATAAATTATGAAGGGAATGTTAGTGACTTTACTATTGGCTCAACATTTCCAACAATGATTTCACATGATAATCGGGTGGTAGCTTTTAATAAAAATCAAAAGGCCTTTGCAACAACTAGGTTTTTAATTCATACGCCAAATGAGTATTATCCTTTAGGGAAAAATAATAAGATTAACAAGGCTAATAATGTTTATTATGATTTGAAATGTATTATTGATTCTTATGAGGATAGCCAAGGGAATGTGGTACCTTATAACACTACAGCTGCTGTAACAATTAATGAGAGAAATAATCCTAAGGGTTCATATTCCATACAAACTACATTCCATACGCCTGAGGGAAAAGAACTTGGAACACCGAAAATTGAGTATAGCGCTGTATCTAAAGGTGACCCTACTGTTATAGTAGGGCAAAAGGTAAAAGTAGTTAGCCATTTAAATGTTCGTGCCGTTACTGAAGGTGGAACGACGATGGTTTATAAGTGGAATACAGATTCTTTTTATTTAACAAAGCAATATGCGGAATCGGCAAAAGGAAATATGCTAAATGAAGGGTATCCAACCTCTACAGGGGAAAGAATTAAAAATAGCGATAAACAAGTTATCTCATTTGGAATTGCAAAGAGAAACGATAACTCATTTGCTGCTCTAACTCAAAATAAAGAAGAAGATTATGAGTGGTATAACACGTATGATGAAGCTATAAAGTATGGTGAAGTTGGGGCGATTAAGAATGATATTAATGCAGTTATGGGTGACGGTGAAGTAGTAGCAAGTTTTATTCCTTTTGATGTTAAGACTAAGAAAGTTGGTAGTGTTAATGAAAAAGGAACACCAAATATAACCGTTACAGATTCAGTTATTTATCCAACAGCAGATCGAAAAGTAGGATATCGTATTCGTGAAGATGGTAAATATAACAATTTTACTGAGTATGATGAAAATGGTAATTTAACTAAATTACAGTCACCTGTAGGGAGTACAATAAATTTTGAAACATTGGGCATTATCAATGGTGAAACGAGTAGTGATATAAAAACAAATAAAAATACATATTACAGCTCGGATAATGTAGACGTTACAGTTGATAATCTTGCCAAGTTACCGGCAGAGATTGATTTTAATTCTTTAGATGAAAAAATTGAAATGAGGGTAAAAATACCTAAAGGACTTGACTACGTAGTTGGATCAGCTAAATATGGTGATCAATATATTGAACCGAAAATTGAGCAGCAAGGTGATGGGAGTAATCATCTAGTTTGGTATGATACATTGACACGTAATAATATGGCTCTTAAAAAAATAAACTTTGAGGCACGTATTAATCCAGTATTACTTCCTCAGGGAAATCAAGTAGGACTAGAGATTCAAAATGTAATGAGTAGCTCTATGGATACTAGATTAGAAAAGTTTCGAACAAGTTCTAAAAATATTTCCGTTGTGAAAATTGGTATGGTTGGTGTGAGTGAAACCATTAAAAAAGTTACAGGTAAAAAGAATAGTGATTATGAAGTCGGTGTTCAACCCTATACAACCATTAAAGATGAATCACATGTAAAGGCACTTACATATGTGCCAAGAAATAAGGACGAGAATGGTTCCGCCTTTAGTGGTATAACTTTTTTAAAGCAATTGACACTAGATAATCCTAATAATAAGAACGTTGAAATATGGTTGAATAACAGTTTTGTTGAATCAAATAACCCCAACAAGATTGATTTACAATCAAATGGTTGGTACAGGTATACAGGAGAGCAGGATTTATCAAAAGTGGTCTCTATTTTGCTGTATATAAATGATTCATTAAGTAACAGTGATGTTGTAAAAATGAACCTTGTTTATGGGACGTATCAGAATGAGTTTGGTAATCAATATGTAAGTAAAACGGTCGTTAACACTTCAGTTGATTACAAATTATCACCAGTGTCTAACCAGGTAAAGTATACAATTGTAGCGGATGTAAATTTGAGCCTGAGAAAAATAAGAATCGATACTGCACCTGCTGAGAGTGGACTACCAGTAACCATACGGTTAGATAAAGACATTGTATATGAGGATTCTAATAAAGAGAAACTAAATGTTAATTTATATGACAAGACTGATAACAAGGTTGTTGGTAGCAAAATTTATACGATTGAGGAACTACCTGAAGAAGTGAAATTCAAAGTAGATCCTAAGTTCTTAAAGAAAAATAATAAGAGAAATTATGAAGTAAGACTAGAAAAAGTAAATAAAGAATCTATTCTTATCGTAGATCATAAAGGCAAAGTAGATACAGATGGCTACACATCTTCTGAAGAAACAGTTAAGGCAAATGCCAAAGAATCTACGGAGCTAAAATATAAAGGTGTTATTATGACGGAACGTGAAGTTGGAAAGGAAATGGAAATTTTCTATGAAACACTTACAATCCCATTAAAACAACTACCAAAACAAAAAACCGGTTATGGCTTTGAATTGAAAACGGAAGCTAGTTATAACAATGAATTGGCAATTCCTTATGATCTTAAGGCAAATGCTTTCGTAGATAAGAGGTTAGTCGACTCATATTTAAATTATGAAAAAAAGGGAGAACAGGTTGTTGTTCCTTTAGAAGAAACAAAAAAAACGGGTAGTTTGAATAAAAATAAAACAGACTTTTTGTTTGAATTACCACATATGAATGTAGAACAAAAAACGGGGAATTTATTTACAGATCAGCAAGTGAAAGAGCATGATTCACGTATTAAGAACGCTATAAAGGATGGAAAGAGAAAGTTGTATGTTCCAATTTGGGCAAATCTTGAAGAATATGATGTTTTCGTGGCCTCAGGAGTTCCTATAGGAGCAAATAAGATTAATTTTGAGGTAACGCAGCCGTTACAGTTATATGCATATATGTACGGTACAATTGGGTCAAAAACATTAAAGGATGATGAATTACTAATAGAACCTGTTGATCCAAAAAATCCTTTCTCAAATGGTAAACCCTCTGATTGGTCAGATGAAGATATTGCGTGGCTGAAAAAAAATTAAAGGACCTCAAAGGAGTTTATATGTAATTAAAGAGGGGGGATATTTAGTGTTGACTCGAAAGTGGTTTATCCTATTAATTTCTCTTATCATTTTGATAAATATTTTTTCAGGTTTTGTAACTATAGGATATGCAGAAAACACAATGAACAAAGAGGCAGTACAAGCAAAGAAAACGGATGATGTAACGATTTTACCAGAAAAATCAGATTTGGGAAGCATGGGGCTGACGCCCAATGAGGTAGTTGTTGCAGAAGGTAAAAAAGGTAGTGAATTGTTTGATTTTGAAGCTTTTATTAAGCCTTCAGACATTGTAGATGGTACAGCACCTTTTGATTCAAATGATGAATCGGGTAATGATTCTAGCGCGAATAATGGAATTGTAAGAACATTTGATACAGTAACCTACCCATTAAAAGTGACAATCAACCCGAAAAAACACGATCAGCTCAAAAATATTAAGCTGAAAATTACGGGCACACTGGAAAATGGAATTACAAACAAAAGAGTAAATGCTAAATTTGCTGTTGGTGGTAAGGAAGATTTAGAGAAGGGTGTTGTTTCGTTTGATATGGAATACACGTTAAAAGAAACGGGTAACTCTTTAATGATTCCTATTACCGTTGAGGTACAAGGGGCAGAACACGGGACTAAACTAAAACCAAATATCAAGATTCAAGTAATGAGTTTAGAAGATAAGGATATTTCAAACGAAAAAATAGAACAATCATTCGAAAACATTAGTTCAGTGACTACGTCAGGGAAGGTTAATGTTAAAGCGCGTATTACGGATAGTTATGTTGGAACAGGTGTAACCAAGTTATGGTATTCGGGTTACAATCCCAATGCAGAAAAAGGTGATAAATCTCAAATTTTCCCGGTAACTTTAGACTTCTATATAAATAATTTGCCTAATCGTGGAGATTTACGTGGTGCAACATTTCCTAGTGGCAAAATCAATTACCATTTTGATTTTAGTGGGAAAGTAACTTGGGACACAGAAGGATTAGGGGAAGAAAGTCTAGATTTTGAGGGGAAAGATACACCTATAAAAATATTTAACCATCAATCTGTTGATGATGTAATAAAAAAAATACCTCAAAAAAACACTGAGAGTTTAGAATTAGGTATGACCGACTATCAAGATACGAGATCTGTCCATTCAAGTACAGCAAAATCCTATATTCCTAAAGGAAAGTGGGGTTCTAGTGATATTGATAATTTTACAATTAACAGTGTATGGGATAGTGGTGTAACTCTAATAACAAAACCTGAGATTAAAAAAAATAATGTGACTTATGAGGGAAGTGTTAGTGATTATATCATTGGTTCGACATTTCCAATAATGCGATCAAATTCTAGTACTATAGCTTCTTTTGGGAAAAATGAAAGAGCTTTTTCAATTACTCGATTTCTAATTCATACACCAAATGAATATTATCCTTTTAGAAAAAACAATATGATCAATAAACCTAATAATGTTTTTTACTATTTAAATGTTACAGTTGATTCTTATGAAGATAGTAATGGGAATGTAATTCCATATAGTACTAAAGCTACAAAGACATTGAATGAGAGAAATAATCCCGCTGGAAATTATTCTATTCAGACTTCAATTCATTCGGTTGAAGGTAAGGAACTTGGTACACCAAATATTGGGTATAATGTTGTATCTAAAGGGGATCCAACTATAATTCTTGGACAAGATGTTAAAATAGTAGCAGATTTAAATGTTCGGGCAGTTACTGAAGGTGGAACAACGGTAATTTATAAGTGGAATACAGATTCGTTTTTTTTAACAAAAGAGTTTGGTGAGAGTGCGATAAAAGAATTTAGAAATCATGGTTATCCTACACCTACAGGTAAATGGATTCATAATGGCTTAAAACATACAGGTGCTTATGGTATTCCAAAGAAGGTTGATAATTCATTTGAAAGTTTGACTCAAAAACAAGTAGATGAATTTGAATGGTATGAAACATATGAGGAAGCCATAAAACATGGTGATATTGGTGCTATTAAGCAAGATGTTGATGATGTACTTGGAGATGGTGAAGTATACTCACGGTATATTCGTTTAAAGGTGAAAACAAAAAAAATCGGAAGTGTTAATGAAAAAGGTACACCAAATATTGTTGTAACTGCGGCGGATATATATCCAACAGCTGATAGGGAAACAAAGTATCATATTCGTGGAGATGGAAAGTATAACAATTACACTGAATATGATGAAAATGGTTATTTGACAAAGATTCAATCACCTGTAGGGGGGACTGTTAACTTTGAAACCTTGGGAATTATAAATGGTGAAGTTAGTAGTGAAGTGAAAACAAATAAAACTACCTATTACAGCTCGGATAACGTAAATATATCTGTAGATAATCTTATTAAAATACCTGAAACAACGGATTTTAATTCTTTAGATGAAAAAGTAGAAATGAAAGTGAAACTTCCTAAAGGTCTTGATTATGTCATTGGATCCGCTAAATATGGTGATAAAGATATTGAACCAAAAATTGAAAAGCTAGATGATGGAACAAGCTGTTTAATTTGGTACGATACCCTGACAAGGGGGAATACGTCACTAAAAAAAATAAAATTGGATACAAGTATTAATCCTATTTTGCTACCGCAAGGCAATCAAATTGGCTTAACAATTGATAGCACAATTAGTAGCTCGTTGGATACAAGACATGAAAAATTTCGAACAAGCTCCCAAAATATATCAGTTGTAAAAATCGGTATGGTTGGTGTGAGTCAAACGATTGATAAGGTGATGGGTAAACGAAATAGTGATTATAAAATCGGTGTTCAACCATATACCACTATTAAGGATGAAGCACATGTAAAAGCATTAACCTATGTTCCAAGAAATAAAGATGAAAATGGTTCTGCTTTTAGCGGTGTAACTTTTTTAAAACAATTAACACTAGAAAATCCTACTAACAAGAACGTCGAGATATGGTTGAATAATAGCTTTATTGAATCGAATAATCCAAACAAGATTGATTTGCAATCAAATGGTTGGTATAGGTATACAGGGGAGCAAGATTTATCAAAAGTGGTCTCTATTTTGCTGTATATAAATGATTCATTAAGTAATAGTGACGTTGTGAAAATGAATCTCCTATTAGGTACATACAACAATGAATTTGGTGATCAATATGTAAGTAAAACAATAGTTAATACTTCAGTTGATTATAAACTATCGCCAGTGTCTAACCAGGTACGATACACAATTGTTGCAGATGCAAATATAGGTTTGCGAAAAATTAGAATTGATACTGCTCCTGCTGAGAGTGGACTTCCAGTAACCGTAAGGTTAGATAAAGATATTGTGTATGAAGATTCTAATAAAGAGAAACTGAACGTTAACTTATATGACAAGGCTGATAATAAGCTTGTTGGCAGTAAAGTATATACAATTGAGGAATTGCCTGAAGAGATAAAATTCAAAGTAGATTCTAAGTTCCTAAAGAAAAATAATAAGAGAGATTATGAAGTAAGATTTGAAAAAGTAAATAAAGAATCTATTCTTGTCATGAATGGAAAAGAGAAAGTAGATACAGATGGTTATACGTCTTCTGAGGAAACAATTAAGGTGAATGCTACGGAATCTACTGAACTGAAATACAAAGGTGCTATTATGACTGAACGTGAGGTCGGAAAAGAAATGGAAGTTTTTTATGAAACACTTACAATTCCGTTAAAACGGCTGCCTAAGCAAAAAACTGGTTACGGTTTCGAATTAAAGACGGAAATTAGTTATAACAATGAATTGGCAATTCCTAATGATATAAAGGCTGGGGCTTTAGTTGATAAGAAATTAATTGATTCCCATGTAAATTATGAACAAAAAGGGGATAATATCATTGTCCCACTGGAAGAAGTGAAGAAAAATGTTAGCTCAGATAAAACGAACACTGATTTTATCTTTGAATTACCACACATGAATGTAGAACAAAAAACAGGTGAATTATTCACAGATCAACAAGTAAAAGATAAGGACTCTCGTATCAAAAATGCGTTAAAAGATGGGAAACGTAAATTATATGCCCCAATTTGGACTGATTTAGGAGAGTATAATATCTTTATACATTCTAACCTGCCTATAGGGGCTAATAAGGTGAATTTTGAGATAACGCAACCACTACAATTATATGCATATATGTATGGTACCATGGGTTCAAAAACGTTGAAGAATGATGAATTACTAATAGAGCCTGTTGATCCAAAAAATCCTTTCTCAAATGGTAGACCTGCTGGATGGTCAGATGAAGATATTGCTTGGTTAAAGGGAGATAAAAAATCAGGTCAATAGCATCTTTATCGTCTGTTAAAAAGTACTATAGAAAATAATTTTTATTTAGTAAAATCCATAAAAAAGTCTATCGATTTTGTTGATAGACTTTTTATTTTGTGAAAAACAGTAAAGGAGAGATTGAATTGCTTATAAGAACAAGAAGTCCAACACGTTCTTGTCACTTTAATTAGAAGGGAAGTGACGAATATTGAAATTGAAGATGTGCCTTACTTTAGGAATTAGTTTAATAGCATTTCTACTGTTTTTTCAAAATCATGCAAGTGCACAGGACATTACAGAGGCTAGTAAAACAGTTGTAGTTGGCGATAATACAAAGGTTTTGTCAAAGCATTTGTTTGTCGCACAATTTTATAAAAAGAAAGCACAGGTTTCAACATTCGGAATTCCAGTAATTGAAACAACTAGTAATACAGGAAATACAAAATTTTATTCTTTTAACCGGCAAAACGTTACTTATCTAAAAGGAAAACTCGGTATTAAGTATACTGATGTAGGTCGTTATGGTGATAAAGAAGTTGATTTTAAAGTTACGATTTTGGATTGGGAGCAGTATATCAATTCAAGCGAGAAAATCTCATTTGAGTAAAAAATAATTGCTTTTAGAACCTGTAGATCCTGCGCTGAGAGTCCATTCCCAATGGTCAACCTCCTAACTGGACGGATAAAGACATAGAGTGGTTAAAAAGATAGGAAAGGAGTTGAGAAATACATGAATGTTCTAACTTACAGCTCCGCCAAAAAGCAGATAATTTTTATGGCACTATACTTTGTAATTACTGGCATTGTAATTCGTTTAATCGGATATTCGTTGCAAGGCAGCCTTTCCACTTTTACACAAGCTGGTTTAGGAAATCTACTTTCAGGGAATTTGTCATTAGGGGATCTATTCAATTTTGATTTCAAATTTGACTTTAGTTTTGATTCTAGTCAATTTGATGGATTTAGCTTTAATATGTGGATTGTCTTTATAAAAGATAAAATTCATAGTTTAATAAATGATGTGATGCCGACTACATTAGGAGCAATTAATATGATGATGTTGAGTAAGTACCTAACAGTAGAGCGCGCTATTAAATTAGGAATTCGATTGTATTAAAAACTAATAGGTAGAAAAAGAGACTTAATTTTATAATTAGGTCTCTTTTTTATATAAAAAACAAAAATCGAGAGGATGTTGTAACATGTTAGATCAAAATACGGATCGTAGTTGGTGGATGATTGGTGCAGTTGTAGTAGGGGCTGCTTTAGTAGGAGTTGTATCTGTCGCTTTTCCTGACTTAACTAACTCAGTAATTGATGTGTTTAAAACAAAGCTGTCTTCTGTTAAATAGTATGCAAGTATCAAATAACATCTAACAAGGGGGAGCGAGTATTCACTCCTCCTTTGTTTGAGAAGGAGTGAAGGAGTTGAAAGACCATCCTTTTATCCTAATAATAATAATCTTGGGTTTTTTCCTAATTTCCATAGGTGGTTATTATTATAGAGAGAATTTTACTAATGATTCCGTCATGCAAGGAATGACTGAGACAGTTCGAACAAGTGCTATTTCAAATGCGGATAATAGCTCACGTATCCAAAGTGGGGAGCTATTTATTATAAAGAGTGAATTTGAAAAAGATTTTAGAAAACGTATTGAAACAAATAAGCTTGTAAAAATCAGTAAAGACGCAAAATATGAATTTAAGTACTTAGATAATTCAAATGGTTCTACAAAGGCAATTAGAGCTATTGTTCATGATGGAGAGAATACGTATCAAGCTACATGCAAGCTAAGTATTAGTCCGTCTGTCGAACCACCTTCATAAGAACATTTGAAAAATAAATTGGAAAGGAGAAGAGTATGTTTAGTAAGGGACAAATGGCTAATCGTAGGACAAGAGCTAAAGAGATAAATTTCGATTATAAAAAGTTAGAAACGATAAGAAATGACTTAAAAAATAGATACGCTGAATTAGTTATTGATGCGCTACTAAAAGAAGAAGCAAGGCAAGAAATTAAGAAAAAAATTAAAAATGAGTATCCAGCTTATTTTATGGATTATGATGAAGACGATGTTGATGGAGTTATTGAATATGTTGTGTCTGAGCTTGTTGGGACAGGCGTTATAGAAAGACTAATTGAAGAACGTCCTGATATTACCGATATATCCTATAACGGTAGTCATTTAATTGTAGAATCGAGTGACTATAAGCGAGTTTATGAAGATCACGAACATCAAATCACAGAACAATATATAACGAGGTTAATTCAGAAATTTGCCCATGCAGTAGGGAAAGAGTTTACTCCGAAAAATCCTATTTTCGATGGTGTTTATGGTTCAATTCGAATTAATGCGGTACATAAACAGAATACGACTGGTAATTCTACTATGTCATTGAGGATTGTTCGACCTAATTTAGTCCTAAATGAATCAAACTTTGAGACATTTGCACCTCAATTCATATATGACTTTTTTAAAGTAGTAATGGCAAGTCGGAATAATGTCTTAATTTCAGGTGAAACAGGGACAGGAAAAACAGAATTATTAAAGTTGTTATTTTCTATGGTTCAATTTGAACACAAGGCAATTATGATTGAAGACGTTCCAGAGACACATGTTAAATCTTTGTTTCCTGACAAGGATGTATTTAGTTGGTTAACTGGAAATGGAGTTACTGTAACAGATGAAATTATAGCTGCTCTTCGTAATAATCCACGTTGGATTATGATTTCTGAGCTTCGTGGGAAAGAAACATATGAAATGATTCAAGCAGTATTATCAGGACACCATGTAGTGACTTCCCTACACTCAGTAGATGCAGAAACATCACCGAAAAGGCTTGTGAATATGTCCAAAATTGGGTATCAGGTTGATGAAAAATCACTTGAAGAGGATATTATGCGTTATTTTAATTTTGGTTTCCATATTAAACGTGTGGTTGTAAAAGCAACCGATAAAAATGGAAAACCAATTAAACGGGTTATCCGTTATTTAGCGAAAATAGTGGAGTATTCAGTTGAGGGATGCCAAATGGTATTTGAACAAAAATACCGACACGGCAAATTCACTTTTTCTACAGGAGCATTATCAGAAGAATTTTATGACAAACTAGCGGAAATAGATTTAAGCTATGAACTTCCTAATTATACAGATGAAATAGCATTTAAGAAAAATTTAGTCATAAGTAGATAAAGGATAAAAAATTGTAGAGAGGAGGTATGAAGTATGAAAATCTCTACTTTTAATGCGAAAACAAAGAAAAAGAAATTTGTAAATGCAGAAGAAATTAATGCGTTTAAGGCGGCATATGGAAAGCCTTTAGCTAAAAAGGATTATGTTAGACATGCTGCAATTCCAGGGCTCGTAGCGGGGGTATTTTCTTTTCTCTTATTGTATATATGGTGGTTGTCCCTGATTTTAGGATGTATTGGGGCACTATATGGATTAAAAGTGTTAATGCCCAAGATTATTAAAAGGGCATATGAACGCGATTCTTTCAGGGAAAGAAATAAGTTTGTAAATAATATGACTTCACTTTTAGCGAATGATAGTCAAACGTTGCTAACCTCCTTAGGAAGAGCGAGTGATCGTTCTCAAGGGGAATTAAGAGAAGACTTAAAAATATTAATAGCAAGCTTAATGGGGGCGGATCAAGAACAGGTCATTCAAGCTTTTAAGCAATTGTCTAATAAATATCGTGAGGATATTATATTTGATCAGTATTTAGAACAACTTGAAACCTGTGTGATAGAGGGGAGAACAAACCTGGATACATTGAAAGATATTAAATCGTACCACAATGAAATAAAAGAAAAAAAGGACGATTATGAACGTAAAAAAGAGGGGCATCTAAAAGATATGAAAATGCTTTGTGGAGTAATAGTTGTATTTGTGTTAGCTATTACTTTTTCTTTTAGTTTTGATACCTATATTACTGCATTTGCAAAACATCCTATTGGTTGGATTACAGGCGGTATTTACATGACATTAATGTTTTTCTTTTTTAAATCCTTTACTACATACCTTTTTGATGATTCGATAATGGAGGTCAAAACATGAGGGTAGTAGCAGCTAAAGATCTTAAAAAAAACCGTTATAATCGAATGTTGGCAGAAGAAGATTTATACAGCATGCTGGAAGAAATGGGAAATACCAAAAGAATGATTGATAAATTTCAAAAAAGGCGTATGATACAAACTGCCTTGGCGGGATTTTTCGGATTGTTATTAGGATTATTTCTTTCAAAATGGTGTTACTTATTGGCAATTGGGTTGCCTTTTTTCCTTTATCGCTCTAAGTATACGCATGTTATTAAAGTATACAATGCATTTAAATTTGAGAGGCATCTAAACTTCTCAAAGTTTACAAGGCTATTGATACCTTATTTAAAAGAGGCAGACGGATCTGTTAGCTTATACCAAGTTTTTCGGAAGATACTTAATCGGATGGAAAATCCGGTGGATAAGAATTCATTAGCTAGGTTAATGTCTGAAATGACGGATAAGCCAAATGACATCCAACCATTCACTGACTATGCTATGCGTTCAAGTGGAAGTGATATGTCAATTAATATCATGCAAACCATATATGATTTCCAGCAAAACTCTAGTGATACCAATGTAATTAATGAGTTAGGGCAAATGGCAAGTACTGAATTACAAAGATCAATTGACGAAATTATTGCTTTTAAGTTGAAACGTTTTAATTTCTTTCCTACCAAAATTGTAATGAGTTCTTTCATACTAGTAGTGGGGTTTGCAGCTGCTGTATTAGTGTATCACTTATCATCAATTAATCTCTCATAAACAATGGAGTAAGGAGGAAAAATGAAAAGTGAGTAGGTGTAAGGCATGTTAGATAGTTCAATTATGTTGATTGTAAAGTGGTTTGTAGGGCTAATGTTGATCATGATGATGGTTGCAGTAGCTCTTTTTTGTATTCAATTAAGTAATGTGAATTCATATAAACAACAAGTCAACTATCAAATTGAAAGACATGGTGGATTAACAAAAGAGGCAACTGCCAATTTAAAAGATTACAGTGAAAAGCAGTATCAAGGGGCTTTAACTGTAAAAAGTGACCAATTAAATAAAAAAGTGAATTTTGGTGACGTAGTGGATTATCAGGTTGTAGCAAACTTGAAAATCATTCTTTTCAACTTGCCCAATGTAGAGATGGAGTTTCATGGATCGGCAATTTCGCAAGTCCGCTAGAGAGAAGGTGTTTGAGAAATGCTTGAAAACAATGTGTTTCGCTTAATGATTCTTATGGGTGGCATAATCGCACTCATAGCAATCATAACGATTTGTTCAGACGGAATCCCTGAAGTTGAAGATGTATTCCGGCATTTCATCTCTCATAAAAATACAAGATATTAAATATAGGCTGCAGTGATATAAGATCAGTTTAAATATAAAGTAAAAGAAATACTTTTTGTTGGAATATACTGTGACTATGTTTTTGAAAAAAAGCTAACAATTATGAAGAATATTCATAATAGCTCATCTATAAGAATTACTTAACGTTACTAACGGGGAAAAAAGTCCTGTTTAGAATAACCATCTATGACTTCGATTTTGGCTACGGTTATTAAAGAGAAAATTAACAAGCTATTAGCAAGTCGATTAGATGCATAAATTAAATCTAAATTAAAATTAAGAAAGAGGTACTTAATAATGAATTTACCAAAATTAAATCTACTTGAATCAGCAAAAAGCTCTCTGCAAACATTAGTTTATAATGATTTTTTTGAAAAGGTTAGTGGTGCTTTAGCGAATTGGACTGGAAAATTACAAGGAATTGGTTTAGCAGTTATTGTATTCTGTGTATGTATCATTGGTTTCATGTTCATGTTCGGTGAAGGGCCAAGCCGTACAGCAAAGAAATGGCTACTGTACATTGTTGTTGGTGGCATTCTGTTATGGGGAGCAGGAGCACTAGGAAGTACTGTTAAAGACGTTACATCTGGATTCTAAGATTAATAAAAGCAGAAAAGGAGCTTACAAGATTGTAAGCTCCTTTTTTATTTTACATAGAAAAAGAATTATATACATGGAATGAGGGTAAAACAATGTATATTGTTGAATTTTTACAGAAGGAACAATCTAAATCTTTTAAAAAATTTCTTAAAAAGAATAAAGTTAGTAACGGTAAACAATTAGGCTTATTGGAGACTGAAAATTTAATTCAAAGATATATTGAGCAAAATCAACAATCAGATCAAGTACTGTTGTTGCTCCAAGATTTTGAGAATGAAAAAGCTTATGAATTTGAATTACCTATAGGGAAAGAAGAAAAATTTTCTTTACTCACTGCCATTTCAAGAGATCTAGAAAATGGAACCGATTTTGATTTGGGTATGGAAATCAAACAAGGAATTTATGCAAGTTATAAATCGGAGAGGGAGAAAAATTCTACAGAAAGCGAAAAAGTAGAAGCAAAAAAGAAAAAAGGTGGTTTGTTTACAAAATTATTTAGCAAGAAGGAGAAGGCATCTGCTCCTAATGAGAAAGAAAAAGCTTTATCAAATTATGAATTAGAAGAAGATTTTGAAGAGCAAATAAAGTTTTCTGATATGGATCCATTACAAGATTTCAAAGAAATGTCTTCTGAGGAATTAGATCACAGTAATGCTAATATGTTTGATTCTGTTGATATTGAGGGATTAGAAAGAGAGGTCATAACTTTAGAAAAAGAGGGAGATCCGTTCGCCATTGATGAGGAGTTTGAAAAAAGTTCTTCTGAAGATATGTTGGCTGATATTTCAACAGAAGATTGGCTGGATCATGCATCAGAAGAAGCTCCAATAGATGATATTGAAAAGGAAATTCTTTATCCAGAATTAGAAAACAGTGTTGTAGCAAAAGAGGAAGAAGCTAACATAATTTTAAATACAAAAGAAGTAATTTTTCCTGAATATGATAGCTTTGTAGATTTAAGTGAAGTTAAGGAAAAACAGGAACGATACCATACACGTTTCTCAATAACTCATTTATTGGGGTTGTTAGGTATTGATAAAGAACCACCTAAGACAGCTTTAGAAATTCGTAAGCTACAATATGCAAAAAATGTATTAAGTGGTAAACAATTTTTACTGATCCAGGATGGATATTATCAAGATGTAAATAACTTATTAGATGAAATTCGTTTATATTTGGAACAGGATTATAGAACGACGATGTTAAGAGATTACTCTACAGAAGCAGAAATAGCTTTAAGAGATACTTTTGAAGGAAATATGCAAAGCCTATTGGATGAGTACAAAAACTTTGAAAGTAAAGAACAGTATGAGATAGAAGGAAAGTTACAAGCGTTACGTGAAAAACAAGAATTGGAATTAGAAGCTTTTAAAATAGGACAAGAAACAAAATTTAAGGAGTATCAACTAGAATTAGAGGAACGAAAAATGAATCTGGTAAATGCTCATGAAGAAAGATTAATGGAGGAAAATGAAGTAGTCCAAAAACAGAAAATGGAAGAAAAGATACATAACCTAAAATTGGATGCGAAAAAGGAATTGATTGACAAAAAGAATGAAGCGTTATCGCACTTCGCTAATACAATAGAAGATTTAATGAATATGGCATTTAAGGAACAGCAAGAAGAATTATCGCGACTTCAAGGGGAGATAGAAAATTTAATTCCTATATGGGCACAAGAAATTGAAGCAGAGCGTAATAGTGAACACGAGAAGCAGAGACAAGAAATTGAAAGAGAAAGACTTGAATTAGAAAAACAAGCTCTACATCTACAAATGAGAAGCCAAGAGGGAGCGGAAAAGAAAGATAAAGAAAGAATTCGTGAACTTCAAAATATAATAGAAGATTTAACAGACAAGTTACAAAAATCATATAATACTGGGATGGGTCAACACCCTCAGCCACAAATGTATCAACAGCCGGTATATATGTACCAACAGCCAGTGTATCAACAACCAATGCAACCGATGCAACCGCAGTCTGCAGCACAACAACCAATGATGCAACAAACACCGCAACCACAACAGCCAGTTCGTAAAGGTATTCTAAGCTGGTTATTAGGATCTAAATAAAAGGTAGATTGAGTGAGGAATAAGATGATGAAAAAAATTCGAAAATTCTCATTGAAGCGAAAAGGGTATCTTCATCATAATTATAAAATTGATGGTGAAGATCTGCCTACTGAACAAAAAAGAATTAATAAAAAAGCACTAGCGGTTTCGATTGTTGCGGTGCTTTTTCCTTTGTTTTTTGTAAACTTTTTAGTAGGGACGTATCAGAGAATTATAAATGATATATCAAAAACAGTAGAAAAACCGACTATTTTTGATGTTTGGGGGGCGGATTGGAATAAGAGTATTTCTGCGGAAAATGCTATCTCTTTTGTACTTCCAACAAATATATATGTCTTTTTTGTATTGATTCTTATATTGATTGGTTTTTTGGTGTATTCAAAATTTAATTATCGAAGTGATAAGAATGTAGCTTACGGTCAAAAGGGGGATAGTCGATTTACAACTATTGAAGAAATTCAAGAACAGTATCCAGCAGTTCCTGATAAAAATGAATCCTTTGAAGGCTATGGAGGTGTACCTGTTTCACATTTTAAGGATAAATATTATATCGATACAGATACAGTTAATACAGCCATTTTAGGGGTTTCTCGTTCGGGTAAAGGGGAAACGATTGTCGTTCCAATGATTGATAATTTGAGTAGAGCAAAAAATCAATCAAGTATGGTAATAAATGATCCGAAGGGGGAACTATATAGTGCCTCTAAAGATACGCTAGAAAAGCGTGGGTATGATGTACAGGTACTTAACATTTTAGATCCATTGCAGGGAATGTCTTATAATCCCTTGCAATTAGTCATTGATGCTTGGGTAAATGGGGATGATCAAGAAGCAGCTAAACGTGCAAATACATTGACTTACTCTTTGTATAACAAACCTGATGCGGGGGAGAATGAATTTTTTAACACTTCTGCACAAAATGCAATTAATGGAATTATTCTAGCTGTTGTGGAGTATTGTGTGAAGAATAATTGCATTGAAAAAATTACGATGCACAATGTATCCCAAATGCTTAATGAATTAGGGACATTTTATTATAAGGAAGATCCTGATGATTTTACAGAGAAAAATGCTTTGGATGAGTACTTTAAAAGCATGCCACAAGGAAATATTGCAAAGATGCAGTACGGTTCAACTAGCTTTGCTGGTGAAAAAGCGAAGGGGTCTATTCTTGCAACCGCCAATCAGGGGTTACAAACTTTTGCTGATAAGATGTTTGCAAAAATGACATCGAAATCTAGCTTAGATTTAAAACAAGTAGGTTTCCCTAAAAATCTATTTTTTCAGTTGGATGAAAAATTTCTAAATAAGCGTGTAACAGTCTCATTTCATAAAAATAATCAAGAAAAGACAGAAATAGGAAGTTACAAAATTAAGGTCAAAGCTTTGGGGATGTGTAATATGAATTTTGATGAATCCTTAGAAGATGGAGATCTATTACTTATTCGTTTTCAAGATGAGGAAGATCCGAAAAAGAGATATAGATTATTGTATGGTTTACAGTTTGAAAAAATGTTAGATGAAAAAGGAAGAGTTGTTTATCAGAAAAAAGAGGGTTGTGAACATAAACCTGAACATCAACGTCAAGTTACGCTAAATTTAAAGGCTAATACTTTTCCTTTAAAGCCAAAAGCAAAATTATCGTATTCCGATAAGCCTACAGCGGTATTTATGATAGTACCTGACTATGACAAGTCAAATCATGCTTTAGCGAGTATTTTTATTAAACAGTTATACACTGAATTATCAACAAATTGTAACGATACAAAAGGTAAAAAATGTTTTAGACGAGTACATTTTCTGTTAGATGAGTTTGGTAATATGCCACCAATTGATGATATGGGTGGCGTATTAACAGTTTGTGCAGGGCGTAATATGTTATTTAATTTAGTAATTCAATCTTATTCACAAATTGAAAAGCTATATGATAAACAGGCGAAAGAAATTAAACAAAACTGTCAAAATCATATATATATTATGTCAACTGATCCTGAAACAATAGAAGAAATTTCAAAACGTGCGGGACACAAGACTGTTATTGGGAAGTCTTCTAATGAAAGTTATTTGGATGTAGATAACAAAGTAACTAAAAGTGCAGACCAACAACGTATCATTTTTCCGGATAGGCTATCACAATTTTTGGAGGGAGAAACATTAGTTATCCGCGCACTACATAGACAAGATAAAAATAGAAAAAAAGTAAGGCCATATCCCATTTTAAATACAAAAGAAACAGCTATGCCTTATCGTTGGCAATTTTTAGGGGAATTGTTTGATACCTCAAATGACCTAAATGAAATTGATATACCTTCCTTACATATAGGACTGGATTTAAAAGATCTGTATTTGAACTTCTTGGATTTTATTGTAAATAATGATGCGAGAAACCAATATGCCAGTAAACAAAAGATAGAGTTTATAGCAGAACCAGAACAAACAATTGATGAAGTGATTAAATCATTAATTGTTTGTGTAAAGGAAAAGAAAAATGTAGAAGATCCAGTAGAAATTCGTAATCGTCTGGTAGTGATGTTATTGAAATATGCAAAAGATAGTGTGGTTCCTAAGAAAGAAGAAGTTCAAATTTTATTAGAAGAATCAGCAAATCAAAACATAAAGAGATATCTAAAAAAATTATTAAAACAGTTATAAAGATAAAAAAATTCCTGTATATGAAGGTGGAGAATATGGGGAATAAAGTAAAAAGGGAAGGTAGAATAGGAATGGCTACTAAGAAAGTAAAAGAGTGGTTCATAAAAAGTAAAAGGACACTAGTAAAAGGAATTTTAACAATTTCTATACTATTTAGCAGTTTAACATTCACACCGGTTGCGTATGCTTTTGATTGGTATGATTTTCTTGGTCTAAAAGACAAAGATGCTGGAAAAGCGATAGAGTTTTTGAAAAATGATTGGATTCAATATGCTAACTTTTTAGGTTCTGTTTTTCAATCAATTCAAGGGTGGATAATTAAGGGGTTACTTGTAATGGTTTCTTCATTAGAAAAAGTAATTCCTAAGACATTTTCCTTATTAGGTTTATTAAAAGATGCTGGATTAAATGATTTTGCGTCTTCTATGATGAAAGGTATGTTTTTTGCAATTTTAGTATTGGTAATTGCTTGGCTAGGAATTAAAACGATTATATATCATCAGCCACCACGTTTTAAATCTGTTGGGGTGAATATAGTTGTGATGGTGGGCTTGCTAGCAGGGCTAAATGAATTAATGGCAGATATGCAAAAAATGTCTACAGATTTTTATCATGATGCAACTAAAGATGGGAAAATGAAAGACAGTTTGGCTTTTAATCTAGTAAAGCATAATACAGCTGATATAGTGTATTTAAGTCGAATTGGATTTGATTCGATAAAGAAAGAAAATGAAAAGGCAATTTCAAAAGAAAAAAGTGTTAAGAATGGTTTAGATGAAGATATGTATTATAATGCTGACCTTGGAGATTTGGTAACAACGGATGTTGTTGATAAGTTAAAAAAGCAAAAAGTTGCTGAAGAAACGGATTATCTAAAATATAAAATTACAAACGATGGAGATAAAGAAGCAGTTGAAGAAATTAAAGAAAGTATGTTTAACCCTTTTAGTGATACTTTTCCGTCAGGATATGTTCGTTATCCAATGAATTTCTTTACTATATTTTGGGGACTAGTCGCATTGGGAGTTGCATACCTGTATACTATTTTTGTTTTTGTAATGACGATATTCGAAATTGGAATGAAGAAGCTAATTGCACCATTTGTGTTTGTTACGGATTTGGAATCAGGACAGAAAACAAAAATGGTTGTGCAGGATATTATGAATGGCTTCTTAGTATTTGCTTTTACAGGACTTAGTTTAAGGTTTTATATTATAGCAGTTAATTACTTATCAGATGCAGATATCAATAGTTTCTTATATATTGTATCAATGATATGTTTGACAACCGCTTTAATTAAAGGGTCTGAATCTATTTTAAAGTATTTTGGTATCGATGTTGGTTTGAAAGAAGGAAAGAACAATCTAATGGGTGCACTAGGAACGTTATCTTCTGCTAATGGTGTAAGAAAAGGATTAACTAATATGGGCAGAAGTGTGCAAGATAAATTGTCTGGCCAAGGTCGAGCAGATACTCCTAAAAGATCTGAATCTGATGATAAATCTGATAATATTGAGGGCAATTCGGATGGTAATTCTAGTGGGAATCAAAAAAATAGTGGTCTACAGCCCAAGAAAATTGCTAGAAATACTGGTGCAGCACTAGGTTATATGAAAAATCGTGGAATTGGTGGCATGGTAAATGACGCTGGACATAAGATGGGGGAATCAGTTACTGGTGCAGTTGATAAAGGTAAAGAAGCCGTATCTGGTGTTGCTAAAGGTGTGACAGGGAGTGTGAAAGGAACTATTGATGAATTTAAAGGTGGACAATCTGAAGGGAAACAGAAGGCTCAAGAAAATGCTGATCGTCAAACATTAGGAAAAATAGGGAAAGATGTTCAAAATAATGCAAATGCGGGAAAAGAGAATTCTTCAACTCCAAAAATGGAAGAACAATCTCAAAGAAATATGCATGTAGCAAATCAGAAAGGTAGTTCAAATCTTCAAGATAATGTTCAACAAGAAAGCACACAAGGTAGCATGAAAGGTGAAAAACAAACAGCGGAACGCGAACTTGAGCTGCAGAACAAATTACGAAATACAGGAAGAGAAGAGCCGCAACAAGGTAGTGTAAAAGGTGAAAAACAAACAGCGGAACGCGAACTTGAGCTGCAGAACAAATTACGAAATACAGGAAGAGAAGAGCCGCAACAAGGCAATGTGAAAGGTGAAAAACAAACAGCGGAACGCGAACTTGAGCTGCAGAACAAATTACGAAATACAGGAAGAGAAGAGCCGCAACAAGGTAGTGTAAAAGGCGAAAAACAAACAGCGGAACGCGAACTTGAATTACAAAATAAATTACGAAATACAGGAAGAGAAGAGCCGCAACAAGGTAGTGTAAAAGGCGAAAAACAAACAGCGGAACGCGAACTTGAATTACAAAATAAATTACGAAATACAGGAAGAGAAGAAGGACAGCAAGGCAATGTGAAAGGTGAAAAACAAACAGCGGAACGCGAACTTGAATTACAAAATAAATTACGAAATACAGGAAGAGAAGAAGGACAGCAAGGCAATGTGAAAGGTGAAAAACAAACAGCGGAACGTGAATTTGAGTTGCAAAATAAATTACGAAATACAGGGGGAGTAAATGCATCACAGGCTGATGTGAAGGCAGGATCAGCCACGATAGAACGAGATATAAATATTCAGGATAAAGTGAAAGGAAATAATACAGTAAGTGGTGATGTAAAAGCAGGATCAGCGACAGTAGAGCGGGATGTAAATATCCAAGATAGAGTGAAAGGGAATAATACAGTAAATGGTGATGTAAAAGCAGGATCGGCAACAGTAGAGCGAGATGTAAATATCCAAGATAGAGTGAAAGGAAATAATACAGTAAGTGGTGATGTGAAAGCGGGAGCAACTACAGTACAAAGAGATGTAAATGTTCAAAATAACGTTCGAGGTAGTGGAGAAGTAGCCGCAGATGTAAAAGCG
>NZ_JALNUG010000024.1:0-86918 GCF_026540675.1 Bacillus sp. GC_Bacil_1 | reverse complement strand
CATTTTCGCGGAAGTAGTTCAGTGGTAGAATACAACCTTGCCAAGGTTGGGGTCGCGGGTTCGAATCCCGTCTTCCGCTTTATTACTAAGGGGCCTTAGCTCAGCTGGGAGAGCGCCTGCCTTGCACGCAGGAGGTCAGCGGTTCGATCCCGCTAGGCTCCATCTAAATAGAAAAAGCTTACATCATATGATGTAAGCTTTTTTGTGTTTAAAAAGACAACTTTTATATTTATCGTTTAAAATGAAGAAAACGTAAAAATAAGGGATGGGGGATAATTGTGAAAGTTGTTATTGCATCTGATTCATATAAAGAAAGCCTAAAAGCTATAGAAGTATGTGAAGCTATTGAAAGAGGTTTTAGAGCAATTTTTCCTAATGCAAAGTATGTGAAAATACCAATTGGAGATGGAGGAGAAGGGACGGTTGAATCGCTTGTTGATGCTACAGGGGGGAGAATTATATCAATTAGTGTGACAGGACCGCTTAGAGAAAGTGTGCAAGCTTTTTATGGCGTGTCTAAAGATAAAAAGACAGCGTTTATTGAAATGGCAGCAGCATCAGGATTACAGCACGTTCCAGTTGAAAAGCGAAACCCACTTATTACAACGACAAAAGGAACAGGAGAACTTATATTACATGCGCTAAATCAAGGGGCGGAGTACATTATTTTAGGACTTGGAGGAAGTGCTACAAATGATGGTGGGGCAGGCATGTTAGCAGCTTTAGGAGTAAGATTTATAAATGATAAGGGTGAAGTAATAGATCCATCTGGAGGTACGTTACATTCGATTGTTGCTATTGATTTTTCACAAATGGACCCACGCTTAAAGGGGGTAAAGATAGAAGCGGCATGTGATGTGGATAATCCATTAGTCGGAATGCAGGGAGCATCTTTCGTATTTGGGAGACAAAAGGGTGCGAATGTAGAGATGATGAAAGAGCTAGATGAGAATTTAAAACATTATGCGAATATCCTTAAAAGATATGTATCTTCTGATGTATCTGAAATACCTGGTGCAGGGGCAGCAGGAGGAATGGGAGCGGCTGTTATTTCAGTGCTAAAGGGAGACTTGCGAAGGGGCATTGAAATTGTATTGGATTATACAAATTTTGATAAACATATAGAAGATGCAGATCTCATTATAACTGGTGAAGGTAGAATAGATGAACAAACTGCATATGGGAAGGCTCCTGTTGGTGTTGCGGGGCGTGCGAAACGTTTTTCTGTGCCTGTAATTGCTATTGGAGGGTCTGTATCATCTGATTATTCAGCCGTGTACGAGAAAGGAATAGCTGCGGTATTTAGTATTACAACGAGACCGATGACACTAGAAGAAGCATATAGAGTAGTAGAAGAAAATATTGAAATGACAACGAAGAATATTGCAACAGTATGGAAAATAGCGTCAGAAAAACACTTCTAAATGTAGGGGTGTTTTTTTATTATTATTTAATAATAGTGATTGTGATTGTTTCATTAAGTTAACTTTATACATAGAATAGTCTTGAAATTTGATTTTCAACGTGAATATAAGTGAATAATTTGTATATCCATACAGAAAAATGTCGAGTTGAGTCAGACTATATAAAAGATTTAAAATATTTAGTGAAGGCACAGAAGGGGGATACTATCTATGAAAAAAGAAATCTCAGTTATTGGAGTTCCAATGGATTTAGGGCAGATGCGTCGTGGCGTTGATATGGGACCGAGCGCAATCCGTTATGCAGGGGTAATTGAAAGAATTGAAGAAATTGGATATAACGTTAAAGATATGGGAGATATACGTATAGAGAGAGAAAAAGAGATAGATGAAAATACAAAATTAAGAAACCTTACACAAGTTGCAACTGTATGTAATGAATTAGCAAGTAAGGTGGATCATATTATAGAAGAAGGTCGTTTTCCACTTGTATTAGGTGGTGACCATAGTATTGCTATCGGTACATTAGCTGGTGTAGCAAAACATTATAAAAACTTAGGTGTTATTTGGTATGATGCACACGGTGATTTAAATACAGAGGAAACTTCACCATCTGGAAATATTCACGGTATGTCACTTGCAGCAAGTTTAGGTTATGGACATTCTTCACTTGTAGATTTATATGGAGCATATCCAAAGGTGAAAAAAGAGAATGTCGTAATTATCGGTGCGCGTGCATTGGATGAAGGAGAAAAAGATTTCATTCGCAATGAAGGTATTAAAGTGTTCTCAATGCATGAAATTGATCGTATGGGGATGACGGCTGTTATGGAAGAAACAATCGCATATTTATCTCATACTGATGGTGTACACTTATCATTAGATTTAGATGGTCTTGATCCTCATGATGCACCAGGTGTTGGGACGCCTGTAATTGGTGGTTTATCTTATCGTGAAAGCCACTTGGCGATGGAAATGTTAGCAGAAGCGGATATTATCACATCTGCTGAATTTGTTGAGGTAAATACGATTTTAGATGAGAGAAATAGAACGGCAACAACAGCAGTTGCTTTAATGGGTTCTTTATTCGGTGAAAAACTAAAATAAATGTAAGAAAAGCAACTGAGAAGTTGCTTTTTTTATTTGAAAATAGGCGTATAATAATGATTTATATTATACTGTAAGATAAAAATGTTTGACATCTTACTAATTTGAGCTAAAGGGGGTTGTTTGTAATTGTCGTTTGTTTCATGTATGGTATAATTAACTAGTTGTTGGAAATACATACAGATAGAGCATAAAACAATATTTCAATATATGGATAGAATTGCTCGTAAGTAGGAGGAAGGGATAGCATGCCTTTTGAAGATACGACCATTTTGAAATATCTTAGTACGGCATTAGATATTGCCATTGTATGGTTTATTATATATAAGCTGATTCTCATAATCCGAGGGACGAAAGCTGTTCAACTTTTAAAAGGGATTACAGTTATCATTGTCGTTAAGATGATTAGTATTTTCCTTGAATTGCATACGTTATCTTGGCTAACTGAACAAGTATTAACATGGGGATTTTTAGCCGTTATTATTATCTTTCAGCCAGAATTGCGAAGAGCACTTGAGCAGCTAGGGCGCGGGAGTTTATTTTCGCGTGTTGGACCGCATGAGGATGATGAACCTGAAATGGTTGCAACAGCGATAGCAAAAGCAACCGAATATATGGGGAAACGTAGAATAGGTGCATTAATTACTTTGTCAAAAGAGACCGGTATGGGTGATTATGTGGAAACGGGTATTCCGCTGAATGCAAACGTATCATCGGAATTACTTATTAATATTTTTATTCCAAATACACCTCTTCATGACGGAGCGGTAATTATGCAAGGAAGTACAATTAAAGCAGCAGCATGCTATCTTCCATTATCAGAAAGTCCGTTTATTTCTAAAGAATTAGGAACTAGGCATCGTGCTGCAATGGGAGTTAGTGAAGTTACTGATAGTATTACAGTAGTTGTGTCTGAAGAAACTGGTCAAATTTCTTTAACGAAAAATGGTAAGTTGCATCGTGATTTGAAGACAGAACAGCTGAAGGATATGTTATTAGCTGAATTTAGTGGGAACGAAAAAACGACTTCTTCGTCTTTATGGAATTGGAGGAGAAAGCGTCATGGATAAGTTAATGGAGAATCATTGGTTTTTAAAAGGGATCTCATTACTATTGGCGTGTATGCTTTTTATGTCAGCGACGTTAACTGAGAAAAATACGACATCAGGTATATTACCTTTTGCAAATGATACGAAAGAAACATTAACTAATTATGAGATTAATCTTAAGTATGATGAGGAGAAATATATTGTAAGTGGTATTCCAGCAGAGGGCGTTAAGGTGAAGTTAGAAGGCCCAAAAGCATCAGTTGCTACAGCAAAAGCAAAAAAACAATTTGACATACCAATTGATTTGCGAGATAGTCCAAAAGGAACTTATGAGATTTCTTTAAAAACGAACGGGCTTCCAGACGATGTGAAAGGAACAGTTCAGCCATCAACAATTAAAGTTACTCTTCATGAAAAGGCGAGAAAATATGTTCATGTAGATTTGAAATTATCAAATGAGGATCAAATGCCAGCGGGGGCTACTCTCGAAAAATCAAGCATTAAACCGGATACTGTTGAGGTAGTTGGGACGAAAGAAGAAATTGAAAGCATTTCATCTGCCAAAGCGTATGTTGATTTAAAAGGTGTTAATAAAACTGTTACAAAAACGCCCGAAGTTACATTATACAATAAAGAAGGAAAACGTTTAAATGTAAGAACAAGTCCATCTAAAATTAGTGTAACATTGAATGTGGCAACGCAAACTACAGCCAATAATACTGAAAAAACTGTTCCTGTAACGTATACGAAGAAGGGGAGTTTAGCAGAAGGATTGGCAGTTACAAATATCAGTGTCGAGCCGAGAGAAGTAACAATAGCTGGTCCAAAAGATATTTTGGATAATATACAATCGCTAGAGGGGGTCGAAGTAGATCTTAGTCAATTGACAGAGTCTACAACATTCGATGCCTCTGTTTTATTACCCAAGGGTGTAACCAGTGCAAAACCGAATCAAGTGAAGGTTTCGGTGGGAGTGCAAAAAACAAAACAAACGAAAACAAAAACGATTGATGGCATCCCAATCCAAAAAAATGGACTTTCTAAAGATGTTACGGCTCAGCTAATTTCGCCGCAAGATGGAAAGATAAGTGTTGATATTTCAGGAGAAGCAAGTATAGTAGATAAAATAACAGCTGCCCAAATAACAGCGGTAATTAATTTGCAAAATGTATCTTCAGGGACGAAAGATATTTCTATTCAAGTGAGTGGACCTGGTAATATTTCAATAGAGCCAAAACAAAAAAGTGCTAAAGTTACTATTGTAAAGAAAGAAAAACCAGATAAAGAAGTACAAGGTAACGGTCAACAACCGGATTCAAACACCAATCAAGAAAATCAAAATGAGAAGCCAAAAAATCCTGAATCCAATCAAGAAAAAGAAACGGAACAGGAAAATAATCAAAACCAAAATCAAGATAAAGATAAAGATAAAGATAAAGAAACTAGTCAAGAACCAACGGTAGATAACCATAATCAAAAAGAGCAAGAAAAAGGAGCGAATCATAATGGGTAAATATTTTGGTACAGATGGAGTACGTGGAGTTGCAAATAAGGAGTTAACACCTGAATTAGCTTTCAAAATTGGGCGTTTTGGTGGTTATGTATTAACAAAAGATACAGATCGTCCAAAAGTAATTATCGGTCGTGATACACGTGTATCTGGCCATATGTTAGAAGGAGCTTTAGTAGCAGGTCTATTATCAACTGGAGCAGAAGTAATGCGCCTTGGCGTTATTTCTACACCGGGCGTTGCTTATTTAACAAAAGCACTAGATGCACAAGCAGGTGTTATGATTTCTGCATCTCATAATCCAGTACAAGATAATGGTATTAAATTCTTTGGTTCAGACGGCTTTAAATTAACAGATGAGCAAGAAGCTGAGATTGAAGCTTTATTAGACAAAGAAGTTGATGAACTACCACGTCCGACAGGTACTAATCTTGGACAAGTGAGCGATTACTTTGAAGGTGGACAAAAATATTTACAGTACATTAAACAAACTGTTGAAGAAGATTTCTCTGGCCTACATATCGCTTTAGATTGTGCACATGGTGCAACTTCTTCTCTAGCTCCATACTTATTTGCAGACCTAGAAGCTGATATTTCAACAATGGGAACTTCTCCAAACGGTATGAATATTAACGAGGGTGTAGGATCTACACATCCAGAAGGCTTAGCTGAATTGGTAAAAGAAAAAGGTGCGGATATTGGACTTGCTTTTGATGGCGATGGCGACCGTTTAATTGCTGTAGACGAAAAAGGAAACATCGTTGACGGTGATCAAATTATGTTTATTTGTGCGAAGTACATGAAAGAAACTGGTCAATTAAAACATAATACAGTTGTTTCAACTGTTATGAGTAACTTAGGTTTCTACAAAGCACTTGAAGCAAACAATATTACAAGTGATAAAACAGCAGTTGGTGACCGCTATGTAATGGAAGAGATGAAACGCGGTGGTTACAACTTAGGTGGAGAACAATCAGGCCATATTATCTTACTTGATTACATTACAACTGGTGACGGAATGTTAAGTGCACTTCAACTTGTAAACATCATGAAAATGACGAAAAAACCATTATCTGAGCTTGCAGGAGAAATGACGAAATTCCCACAATTGCTAGTAAACGTTCGTGTAACAGATAAAAAATTAGCATTAGAAAATGAAAAAATTAAAGAAATTATTCGTGTTGTAGAGGAAGAAATGAACGGTGATGGCCGTATTCTTGTTCGTCCATCTGGAACAGAGCCACTTATTCGTGTAATGGCAGAAGCACCAACACAAGAAGTTTGTGATGCATATGTACATCGCATTGTAGAAGTTGTGAAAGCCGAAGTTGGCGCTGAGTAATTAGCTGAATTTATATGAAAAAGGAGCACAAAAAGTGCTCCTTTTTCATATGTTTTATAGACGATGAAAAAAATTTCATTGACGGTTTATCCATGTTTGTTATAAGATGGTCTTGTTCTTTTTCTCAAAGGAAATATTGTAAATTATAAAAGCGCCAGAACTACAAATAGTGTAGTTGACGAGGTGGGGTTTATCGAGATTTCGGCGGATGACTCCCGGTTGTTCATCACAACCGCAAACTTTTACTTAAATCATTAAGGTGACTTAGTGGACAAAGGTGAAAGTGTGATGAGAGAAGAGGAACGGATGAAAACTAGCTGTATAAGTATATACGGACTTAAACCCAATCGAGAGGAAGGTGAAAGCCGTTACAAGCTTACAGGGCTAGCAATATGTAATCCGTTTTTTAGTATAAATAAAAATGGTATCGGACTATGTCGTTACATGTTCGCAGAGCAGTGTAAGCATTTGTAACGGCGACTAAACATGTGTGGAATCGTAGGATTTATTGGAGAGCAAGATGCAAAGGAAATTTTATTAAAAGGTTTAGAAAAGCTAGAATATCGTGGATATGATTCAGCAGGTATTGCAGTACAAGCAGAGAACGGTGTTGTTGTATACAAAGAAAAAGGCCGTATCGCAAAACTTCGTGAAATCGTAGATGAGAATGTAGCAGCAAGCGTAGGTATCGGACACACACGCTGGGCTACACACGGTGTTCCAAGTAAAGTAAACGCGCATCCGCATCAAAGTACATCAAAACGCTTTACACTAGTTCATAACGGTGTAATTGAAAACTATGAATTAGTGAAAAAGGAATATTTACAAGATGTAACGTTCGTAAGTGAAACAGATACAGAGATTATCGTACAGCTTATGGAACAACAAGTGAGCACAGGATTAAGTGTAGAAGAAGCGTTCCGTAATACGCTATCTCTTTTACATGGCTCTTATGCAATCGGATTACTTGATGCTGAAAATCCAAACATGATTTATGTTGCTAAAAACAAAAGCCCGCTATTAGTAGGTGTTGGTGACAACTTTAATGTTGTGGCGAGCGACGCTATGGCGATGTTACAAGTTACAGATCAATTTATTGAGTTAATGGATAAAGAAATCGTAATCGTAACGAAAGAAAGTATTACAATTAAAAACTTACAAGGTGAAACGATTGAACGTGCACCGTTTACAGCGGAATTAGATGCAAGTGATATTGAAAAAGGAACATACCCTCATTTCATGCTTAAAGAAATCGATGAGCAACCACTTGTAATCCGTAATATAATTCAAAAGTATCAAGATGAAAATGGCGAGATTGAATTAAATCAAGACATTCGAAATGCGATTTTAGATAGCGATCGTATTTACATCATTGCATGTGGAACGAGCTATCATGCAGGTCTTGTTGGAAAACAATTTATCGAGAAGTTTGCAAAAATGCCAGTTGAAGTGCATGTAGCAAGTGAATTCTCTTACAACATGCCATTATTAACAGAAAGACCATTCTTCATTTACATTTCACAAAGTGGTGAAACTGCTGATAGCCGTGCAGTACTTGTACAAACAAATGAAATGGGTCATAAAGCATTAACAATTACAAACGTGCCTGGTTCTACTCTTTCTCGTGAAGCTGATTATACACTTCCGTTATATGCTGGACCAGAAATTGCAGTTGCATCAACGAAAGCTTACACAGCACAGCTTGCAGTACTTTCAATTTTAGCAGCTGATATTGCTAAAGCAAAAGGTGAAGTTCTTGATTTCGATTTAACACACGAACTAGGACTTGTAGCAAATGCAATGATAGAACTTTGTGATCAAAAAGAAGAAATGGACGCATTAGCAAAACAATTTTTAGCGACAACGCGTAACTGTTTCTTCATCGGACGTAGCGTAGACTTCTACGTAGGATTAGAAGGTGCGTTAAAACTAAAAGAAATCTCTTACATCCAAGCAGAAGGATTCGCTGGAGGAGAGTTAAAACACGGTACAATCGCTTTAATCGAAAATGGTACACCAGTTATCGCACTTGCTACACAAGAGCACGTAAACCTTGGAATTCGCGGCAACGTGAAAGAGGTAGTAGCACGCGGAGCTAACCCATGTATCATCTCAATGAAAGGCTTAGAAATGGAAGGAGACAGCTTCGTATTACCAGCTGTACACGAAGCACTAGCACCGCTAGTAGCAGTTATTCCATTACAACTTATTTCATACTACGCAGCACTTCACCGCGAGTGTGACGTTGATAAGCCACGTAACTTAGCTAAGTCTGTTACTGTTGAGTAGGAGATTGGTAGGTTAATAAATATAGTTGTAGCTTTAAAATAAATTTACAAATTTGCACCCCTTTAGATATTTTATCTAAAGGGGTGTTTTTGTGTCGAAAAATAACATCTAGAATTGGTAAGTGGATAGAACCCTATAGATTAAAGTTTTACTTTATCGAATTCACTTTTATTTATCTGAATTTTTCGTTATTATTTTAAGTATTCATGAACAATTTCTTTTATTACGACAAAAAGAGACGAGAGATTTATGGACATTTCAGGGGGGATATTGATGAAAACGATTAAAAAAACATATCTAAGTATAGAAGAGATTATTTCATTACCAACCTTATCAAGTACAAACATAAGTGATGATGGTAAAAACGTAGCATTTGTAAAGAAGACGGCTGATTGGAAAGACAATACATATAGGAATCATGTATGGATATATGAAAAAGATAAGAAGCAGAGTTACCCATTATCAAATGGGGATATAGATAGTACACACCCATTATGGTCTCCAGATGCTAAGTGTATCGCATATCTTAGTCCAGTTGGTGATGGGAAAAATCAGATATTTGTTAAGTCGCTAGATGGTTATAGCGAGGTTCAAATTACTGATGAGAAGGAAGGAATTAGTACATTCAAATGGGATCCTGCTGGCAAAGGTTTTTATTATGTTGCACAGTCAAAAGAATGTGAGGAAATAAAGAAACGTAAGGAATTATATGGAGATTTCCATCATGTAAGTAAGGAACACCAGAATAATTGTTTATATTACATTGAAATAGAAAAGGTGATACAAAGTGATACAGATGAACATGAGAACAGAGTTGTTTATCGATTAACTGATGGTAAGGATTTTCATATCCATGAATTTGATATTTCAAATGATGGTAAAAAGGTTGTATTTATGGCGACACCAAGCTCAAATATGGCAGATTATATAAATGGAGATCTATACATACTCCATATTAAACCTGGAGAGCTACAAAAGCTGAATGTGGATAAATTGTTGGGAGGGAGTGTTTGCTTTTCTCCAGAGGGCAGCAAAATTTGTTACTCAGCAAGCATAAGAGAGAGGGATTACTATAGAAACTATATACAAGATAGTACGTTAGAGATATATGATATTCATAATGGAGAGCTAATTCAACCTTTAACAGATTTTGATAGTACGGTTATGCCATTACAGTGGACAGCTAAAGGGATTTTAATTAGATGGCAGAATAAAACGAATTATCTTATTGGGTTGCTAGCTGAAGATGGAACTGTGGAAATATTAAGCGAAAAAGTAGATGGCTTTATAATGGATGCTTCTATAACAAAGGATGGCAAATATATATCCTACAATAAGGCAATAACAAATGAAACCTTTGAAATCTATTTAGACGATAAAAAAATAACGGATGAAAATAGCTTTTTCAAAGGGAAACTTAGAAGTAACAGGGAAATCATCTCATGGAAAAGTAGCGATAGTCTTGAAATAGAAGGTGTTTTATCAACGCCAGTAGAGTTTGATACTAATAAAAAATATCCTTTATTAGTAGTAATTCACGGCGGTCCGGCTTGGGCGTCTTTTCCGATATTTTCAGACTGCTTCAATGAGAAATATCCGATTGAACAGTTTATTGAAAAAGGCTTTATCGTTTTAGAACCAAATTACAGAGGAAGTTCAGGTTATGGTAATGAATTTTTAAAAGCTAACTATAGAAAACAGGGGATTGCTGACTACGATGATGTTATATCTGGAGTGGATGAACTAGTAGAAAAAGGGATGGTAGACAAGGATAGAGTAGGAGTTATGGGATGGAGCAACGGTGGATATGTATCAGCTTTCTGTTCTACATTTAGTAGTCGATTTAAAGCTATTTCAGTTGGCGGTGGAATCACTAACTGGAGTACCCATTATGTAAATACAGATATACCTTACTTTATTAGAATGTATTTAGGAAATACTCCATGGGATGATCCAGAGATATATACGAAGACATCACCTATGACGTATATTGAATCAGCTTGTACGCCTACCTTAATTCAGCATGGAGAAAAGGATGCAAGAATTCCAATTACAAATGCATATGATCTATATCAAGGATTAATGGATATGGAAGTGGATACAGAATTAATTATATTTAAAGGAATGGCATATAGTCCTAATCAGCCGGGAATGAATGTAGCTATTATGAAGCAGAATTTGATGTGGTTTTCACACTATATTCTTGGAGAAAGTATGGAGGGTTTTAGAACTTTATAATGGATGTTTGTACAAGACATAAGGCTGAAACGGTCTTCATCTTGAGATGATTTATTATAAAATATATACTTAAACTAATATCTGTACACACATCAGGGAGGACTAATATGACAGGAAATAAAAATGACTTACTAGTAGAAAAACGTCAAGAGTTATTGAAAGTATTGCAAGCTCGTTTTGAGAAAAATATGAACCGCCATGAAGGTCTTGAATGGGCTAAGGTTGAAGCTAAGATAGAAGCTAATGCTGAAAAATTATGGTCACTTAACGAAATGGAAGTAACTGGCGGTGAGCCGGATGTTGTTGGTTATGATGAAGAAAAGGACGAATATACTTTCTATGATTGTTCAAAGGAGAGTCCTAAAGGCCGCAGAAGTCTTTGTTATGATCTTGAAGCGTTAGAATCAAGAAAAAAACATAAACCAGAAAATAATGTTATTGATGTTGCAAATGCTATGGGCATTGAACTATTAACGGAAGAACAATATCGGGAATTGCAACAACTTGGGGATTTTGACATGAAATCATCAAGTTGGGTACAAACACCTTCAGATATTCGAGAACTCGGTGGTGCTCTATTTTGCGATTATCGCTTCGGACATGTTTTCGTGTACCACAATGGAGCAGACTCTTACTATGCTGCCAGAGGTTTTCGTGGCTCGTTAAAAGTTTAAATTAGGATAAATAAGAAAAAGAGCCTATACTCAGGCTCTTTTTCTTATTTATATTTTAAAAGTAAACTGTTACTACGCAGTTTTACTTAATTTATATGTTCCGTGGTTATTTTTACGGAAAAGTTTAGGGAAAACATAGCCATCTAATCCAATACGTCCAGCGTTTTGCCCTGCAACTAAAATGAACATAGTTAAAATAAGCAGATTTGGGTTTACACTAACAGTTCCGCTTAATAAAAATGAAAGATTCATTATGATTCCGAAAAATGCAGCTGTTTTTGTTAATCCGCCTAAAATTAAACCTAGACCTACTAAAATTTCTCCCCATTGAACTAAAAAGCTAAATAGGTCTGCGTTTGGAAGAACAAAATTTTGAAGAAAATCTGCCCACCAACTTTGTACTGCAGGATGGTCACCTGATGCTTGAGCGATAGCGCCCTTTAGAAAACCACTTGCATCAAAAGATTGTCCGAAAACTTTACCTATCCCAGCAGCGAGCCATGCATATCCTATGTAAAATCGTAAAAATAATAATATGAAAGCAGCACGTTTATCAGTTCTTAAAAAATTGATAACCATTGAAATCCCTCCAATATTCTATTTACATGTTTATTATATATCCATTGTGAAAAAATTCACAATGGATAAAGTGTGAACAAAAATGGTGTTTTTATAAAATGAAAAAGGCATATAACAATCATATGTTATATGCCTTTTCTATTATATATTTATTAATTTATTTAGGTAATGTAAATTTAGCTTTTTTACCTTGTGAAATATCTTTAGCTTCTTTATTTCTCATAGGTCCTAACTCAATCTCAAAGCTTTTGTCTTTCCAAATCTTTTCATACTGCTCTTGATCTAAAATATATACTTGTAGTAACTCTCCAGATGTTCCTGTTTTGACTGAAGCATTATAGTCATAATTTAATAGCATACCTTCATTAATCGTATATTGTGTACCATCATTCACTCTCAATGTAGAGCTTATAGGAGACAGTGAAACGTCTTGAGCATCTTTGTTATCAAGCTTGAATTTTACTGTTAACAGAACAAGACCGTTTTTAAAATTTGCAAAGCGTGGAGCTTCGACGGAATTTGGTGTGAATTGAGTGAATTGGTATCCGTCTAATGTAACATTAACAGCGCCTAATTCTTGATTGTTATTAATACTTGATTTCTCTTTTAACATTTTTTTATCGCCCATGTTATTAGCTGTAGCTTTATCTTGGTAGAAAGTATTATCTGTTGCAACTTTTTCAGCACCCTGTTTGTTTAAACTTAATGAAAAGCTTCCAGGATTTCCGATTGGAGCATCAAATTTTCCTTTATTAGCTTGTGCAGTTGGGACTGTGACTGAGACTGTTGAGAGACTTGAAATTTTCGCTAGATCATCTTTTCCGAATGGATAAGCGATATAACCAGAAATAGTTTCTCCTGCTTTTACTAAGTAATCATTCGTTGGAGCAAGTTTAGTTGGGAGCTGATCTTCTTTTGGAATTAAATCTTTATAGTTACTATATGCTTTCTGCGCGCCAGTAAATGACATGTCCAATGCTGGCATATAATAAATATCTTTAGCTGAACTATTTTTTACGCTGTAGTTCACAAGAATAACTCCGCCTTCTGTTTGACGATTAAACGGAATATCGAAGTTTGTATGGAATCCATTTAATTCAACTAATGTGTAACTATTCATTGATACTGAAACATCTTCAGCTTTATAGACTTGTGGTTCTTTATTTTCAAAAAGAACTTTTGTTTTACCACCTGTTTCTTTTTCCATATAGGAAATCAGCTTAGAGTAGTCGCTTGATCCAGTAGCTGTATTTTCAGGCTTTTTATCTTCAGTTTTTTTATCTTCGGATTTTTTTTCAGTAGGTTTACTTTCTTTCGTTGTATCTGTTTTTTCCGTTTTGCTTTCTTTTGTTGCATTCTCTTTTTGTTCTTTATTTGTCGTATCGCTTTGACCACAGCCGGTTATTACAAAAGCTGCTACGATTACTGCAGAAAATAAAGAAAGTAATTTTTTTGACATATTTCTTCCCCCTATTTGTTTAAAACTAAATTCTCACATTAGCCCCACGTTTTATTATAAGAAGGTTAGTCAATATTTGCCAGTATTTTTCTGATTATTTTCATTATTTATTATATTATAATAAAATAAATTCGATAGAAGTTTGGAATGGAATATTGGTTTTTATTTTTTTATCATTTGAAATAGTACATCATATTGGTATGATAGAAACAGAGATATATGGAAAGGAGACAAGGACTCGATATGTGGATGAACTTGTAATGATTAGAAATTGGATAGATGAATTTTTCTCTCATAAGTGAGGGTTTATTTAGCTATTTGTAAATCATGCAAGGACTGCATAGTTGGCTTGTACATCCTTTTTGTAAGGACAGAGGTCTAGGTGGGGAAATTTATATCTCTTATATAAAATATGCGTCCTTTAAACTTGGAGGAGTATATGATGAACCAATTAAAAAATAAAGTAGCAGTTGTTACAGGCGTAAGTCGTCTAGACGGTATAGGAGCAGCGATTTGTAAAGAATTAGCTGAGGCAGGATACGATATATTTTTTACGTATTGGACGGATTATGATAAAGAGATGCCTTGGGGCGTTGATAAAAATGAACAAATACAATTAAAAGAAGAGCTATTACAAAAAGGTGTTAGAGTATTGAGCATGGAGTTAGATTTAACTCGGAATGATGCACCGAAAGAGCTTTTAAATAAAGTTACTGAACAATTAGGGTACCCTCATATATTAATTAATAATGCAGCATATTCTACGAATAATGATTTCTCTACGTTGACTGCTGAAGAATTAGATAAGCATTATATGGTTAATATTCGTGCGACTACATTGCTCAGTAGTCAATTTGCCCGAGGATTTGATAAGAAATCTGGTGGTAGAATTGTTAATATGACTTCGGGGCAATTTCAAGGTCCTATGGCAGGAGAACTAGCTTATGCGACAACGAAGGGAGCTATTGATGCTCTTACTAGTACGTTGTCAGCAGAAGTAGCTCAATTAGGAATAACAGTGAATGCAATTAATCCAGGACCAACCGATACAGGATGGATGACTGAAGAGATAAAACAAGGGTTAAAGCCTATGTTTCCTTTTGGCAGAATTGGTGAGCCAAAGGATGCAGCTAGACTCATTAAATTTTTAGTAAGTGAAGAAGCTGAGTGGATTACGGGGCAAGTTATTCATTCAGAAGGCGGATTTAAAAGATAAAAAGAAGGTATCTCACCCTGGTGAGATACCTTCTTTTTTAATCTTTCTTCAGTCTTCGTGCAACCCCATTACCTAAAGACTGTAATCCTTGAACGAGGATAATTAGAATAAAGACGGTTGCATACATTACTTCAGGTTCATAGCGTAAATGTCCGAAGCGATATGCTAAGTCCCCTAGCCCGCCAGCACCTACAAGACCAGCCATTGCTGTTGCGCCGATTAAGCCAATCGTTGCAATTGTTAATCCAAGTACAAGGGAGGGACGAGCTTCTTTAACCATGACGTGCCAAATGATTTTTATAGTAGAGACTCCCATCGCTTGATAGGCCTCAATAACCCCTCGATCTACTTCTAGTAAGGCTGTCTCCATTAAACGTGCGATATAGGGAGCTGTGAAGACGACAAGTGGTACGATAACACCTTGCACGCCAATGGATGTTCCCATTAGAAACTTTGTAAAAGGTAAGATGAAGAATAATAGAATGATAAATGGAAGAGAGCGAATGATATTAATAACTGTATTAAGAATAGGATAGATGATTTTATTTTCACGCTGCCCACCAGGTCTCGTTAAAACAAGTGTGACGCCAAGTGGCAGTGCAATAAGGAGTGAGATGAGTAATGAAATAGATGTCATTTGAAAGGTTTGAATTGTGGCTTCCCATATGACTTTACCCCATTCATCCAAAAAGGACTTGTTTCCCATAATCTGTTCTACCTCCTTCTACGATGATTCCTTGCTCTTGTAAAAATGATAAAGCACGGTGGATTTCATTTTGTTCTCCTTGCATATGAACGACTAGTTTCCCATATGCTTCATGTTTTAACTGCGTAATATTACCGGATAAAATATTCGGATACACTTGGAAACGTTTTGTGGCAACAGCCAAGGCAGGTTCACCTGAAGTAGTGCCAATAAATGAAAGTGTTACAATTTCTCCAGTATTCTGTAGTTCTTTCTGTACCTCTTCTGGAATTTTAGCTGCAAAGGCGCTATTTACAAATTTCTTCGTTGTTACATGTTGTGGGTTTGTGAAAATATCTTTCACAGTCCCGCTTTCGACTACAGATCCATGTTCCATAACGGCAACGCGGTCGCATATACGTTGGATAACGTTCATTTCGTGTGTAATGAGTAAAATCGTAATTCCAATTTCTTCGTTAATCTTTAATAACAAATCAAGAATAGAATCAGTTGTTTCTGGATCTAAAGCGCTCGTTGCTTCATCACTTAATAACACTTCAGGCTCATGTGATAGTGCACGTGCAATTGCAACGCGCTGTTTTTGACCGCCAGAAAGTTCACTTGGATAAGCATCTTTTCGATTGAAAAGATCGACAATGCGTAAATATTTTTCTACCCTTTTTTTAATTTCCGCTTTTGGAATGCCAGCAAGGCGTAAAGGTAATGCAATGTTTTCATAGATGGTAACAGTTTTAAGTAAATTGAATCCTTGAAAGATCATTCCGATTTTTTGTCTCGCTTTTGCTAGTTCTTTTGTCGATAACGTTGTTAAGTCTTGTTCGTTTACAATGATATTTCCTGTCGTTGGTTTTTCTAATAAATTTACACATCGAATCAATGTGCTTTTACCAGCGCCGCTATACCCAATGATTCCAAATACCTCGCCTTTTTCTACTTTAAGGGAAGTAGACTTAAGAGCCTCAACAGTCCCTTTTTTTGTTGAAAATACTTTGGATATGTTTTTTAATTCAATCATTATCGTCAGCTCCTACCAAGATGGTAAAACTGAACCATCAAATTTTTTCTCGATAAACTCTTTTACTTCTTTAGATTGATAAGCTTTCTTTAATTTGTTTACAACGGCATCATCTTTATTTTCAGTACGAACAACGACCCAGTTCACATATGGTGAATCTTTTCCTTCGCGGAAAATAGAATCTTTCGCCGGACTTAATTTTGCACCTAATGCAAAGTTTGTGTTAATTGCGGCTGCTTTCACTTCACTTAGTTGTATTGGTAATTGAGATGCCTCTAATTCAACAATCTTTAAATTTTTCGGGTTTTCAATTACATCCTTTGCAGTCGCTTTTTCTGTAGCCTTTGGATCAACTTTTAAAACCCCTGCTTTTTCAAATAATTTTAAAGCTCGCAGTTCATTCGTTGGGTCATTTGGTACAGCAATTGCATCGCCGTCTTTTAAGTCTTTTACATCTTTTATATCTTTAGAATATACGCCCATAGGGAATGTTACTGTTGAAAATACTTCAGCTAATTTCATATTGCGTTCAGCTTTAAATACATCTAAATACGATTTTGTTTGGTAGCTATTTACATCAAGGCTTTTTTCATCTAAAGATACGTTTGGCGCTACATAATCATTAAATACTTTTATATCAATTTCGAGGCCATCTTTTGCGGCAACTTCTTTTACCTTTTCAAAAATTTGTTCATGCGGCCCACCTGTTACACCGACAGTAATCTTTTTCTCGTCTAATGCTTTTACCTCTTTATCTGAACTCACGCTACATGCGCCTAATAATAATACTGCTCCGCTTACAATGCTTAATAATACCTTTTTCATCTATAAATCCCCCTTCATATACGTTCCAAAATAAAAAGCACCTCCCAAAAATAAGAGAGGTGCCGAATAGACGAAATAGATTCCTCTCTTATCTTCCAAAACGAAAACTCGTTTTGCAGGAATTAGCACCTTAGCTTATACGTCATAAGCTCGGTTGCCGGGCATCATCGGGCCAGTCCCTCCGCCACTCTTGATAAGAGTATGTGTATGTAGTTTTGAATATGGTACTAATAGTAAATCGTACAAAAAGAATTGTCAATGTTATTTTCAGAATATATTTTATTTTAAGGTAATCGAAACATTTCCTTTCTTATGGCCCATTTCTACATACGTATGGGCTTCTACAACTTCTTCTAATCGGTAAGTTCTATCAATAACAGGTTTTAGCTTTTCTGTTTCAGCTAGTTGTTTTAGTAGGTTCATATCTTCTTTACTGACCTTTGCCATCATTCCGTTCACAGATACATATTTTCCATTAGGCATTAATGCATCTGTACAAAGAGACTTATTATATTTTCCAACTGCGTCAAATATAATATCGTAGTGATCGCCCCGCTTAGTAAAATCTTCTTTCATATAATTAATTACGTTGTCTGCCCCTAAATTTGTTACTAAATCGAAATTCGAACTACTACAAATGGCTGTGACAGTCGCCCCGAAGTATTTAGCAAGCTGTACGGCAGCTGTCCCTACTGACCCAGAGGCGCCGTATATAAGTACTCGTTGCCCTTTTTTTATCTGTCCTTTTCTAAGGAAGTGCAATGCTGAAGTTCCGCCAAAAGGAATAACGGCAGCTTCTTCATATGTCACATTGGTAGGTTTTAATGCTATTAATCCACTTTCATGCACGCATGTGTATTCCGCATAACCACCAAGGTTTAGTTCTGTTAATGCAAAAACTGGATCTCCTTTTTTAAATTGTGTTACATCTGATCCAATGTCTTCGATTTCACCGGATAACTCTACGCCAAGTATAGGTTTTCTCGGTTTTCTGAAACCTAATATGATCCGCATAGGAATCCAAAATAAGAGGGGGCTATTAAAGCCACGTATTCTACAATCTCCAGTCGATACACTTGTTGCGTGAATTTTAACTAATACTTCATTTTTCTTAGGTTTAGGCTTTTCTATATTTTGAAGCTGGAGAACATTAGGTGGTCCATACTTTGTGCAAATAATAGCTTTCATAATGACCTCCTGAAATGAGTTGTTATTATTTACATCATATTTAAACTTTTTCTCAAACATGTTGCTATATAGGAAATAAATTTAAAGAAGAATATTACGAATTATATAGATTTCATAGGAAAAGAGATGATATTATTTTTGGGAAGGAGGGGACGTTATGAAAAAATTTATTTTAATTTCAAGTTTAGTACTTGCAGTCGGTCTAGGAGTAGGGTGTAGTAATGAGAAAACAAAAAAGACTGATGAGCCGAAAAAAGAAGCTGTGCAGAAAGAAAAGGAATTAACAGCGAAGGATGTTTTCAATAAAGCGAATGAAGCTTTTAAAAACGAAGAAAATGTAACGATGACATATGATGTGGGAATAAAGGCTGAAGGAACAGAGATGAATGTAATAAAGGCCAAAATGCAATTAGAGCCGAAGCAAAAAAATTCTCGTTCTGAAATGAATGTTTCTGGTACAGAGGTTGTTGTTTATGATGTGGGTGGCAAAATTGCTGGTCAGTTGAAAAATCCTAATACGGGTGAAGTGATGTCTGTACCAGAGGAACAATTAAATGCTAACGGAATGAATGCGACTCAAGGAATGGTAGATAATTTAGAGATTCCATCGGAAATTTTAAATAAAGTGAAGATGGAGAAAAGTGGAGATAATTATAAGCTGAAGTTTGCATTAAAAGGGCAAGAGACAGAGAGTATGTTAGCTAGTATGGATGAAAAGCAGAAACAAATGCTACAAGGCCAAAATGCAAAGATAGAAGAAATAGATGGAGAATATATTATTACAAAAGATTTTAAATATGAATCAGCAAAGATAGATATGGTTATGAGTAGCAATGGTGAGGATAAAGCGCACATTATTACGGATGCGAAGTTTACATCGTATGATAAATTTGATCCAATACAATTGCCAGCAGCAAAGTAATCACTGTCAAGAGAGGTACCTGAAAGAACGGGTATCTCTTTTTGTTGCTAATAAGGAGAGTGTCCTTTGAAAAAAAGAAAGATAGTAGTGGTCATTGTCGCATATACGGTTTTGCTTGCAACGTCTGTACATACGTATAAAAAACAAATTGATCATCCTATTATGAGTGATGTAGGTAAATTGCTTCCGACAAAAATAAAACGTGTTGAAAGTGCTACGGAAGAGCACTCGTTAATAAAATTAGTGCGAGATGCAAAAGTTTCAGGAGAGAAAATTTCCATTGCAGGCATGCAACATAGCCAAGGAGGACAGACATATTATCCGAATGGCACGATGCTCGATATGAAAGGATATAATAAAATATTAGAATTCGATCCAGAGAAGAAGCGTATTACAGTTCAAAGTGGTGTCACGTGGAATGATATTCAGAAGAAAATAAATCCATATGGCCTTGCGGTACAGGTCATGCAGTCTCAAAATATTTTTACTGTTGGTGGTTCATTAAGTGTAAATGTACATGGGCGTGATATTCGTCATGAGGCACTAATTGATACAGTAGATTCATTTAGATTGTTAATGGCAGATGGCACGGTACGTAATGTAAGTAGAGAAGAAAATGCAGAGTTATTTCCATATGTCATTGGGGGTTACGGTTTATTTGGAGTTATTTTAGATGTGACGCTGAAGTTAACAGATGATGAATTATATGAAATGCACACGAGAATGATAGATTATAAAGAATACGCATCTTATTTCAAAGAGAAAGTGAAAAGAGATGAGAATGTTCGTATGCACTTAGCGCGTATTTCTGTTGCTCCAAATTCATTTTTAAAAGAGATGTATGTGACGGATTATACTTTGGCACAAAATCAAAATATGAGAGAAGAGTACAGTGAATTAAAGGAAGAAAATATTATAGTTGCACCTAAATTTTTACTTGGGTTATCACGTTATAGTGATTGGGGAAAGAATACATTTTGGGATATACAAAGAGGTTATTTTGAACGTACAGATGGAAAGTATGAGACGCGTAATAATGTTATGAGATCAGATAGTGCTTTTATGGAATATGAAAATCCAAATAGGACCGAAGTGTTACAAGAATACTTTGTGCCTATAGATGCTTTCGCGGAGTATATAGATGATTTACGTAACGCATTAAATGAAGAAGAGTTTAATTTACTCAACATTACGATTCGTTACGTGGAAAAGAATGAAAATGCAGTTTTGTCCTATGCGAAAGATGATATGTTTGCGCTGGTTCTTTTGATTAACCAGGGACGCTCAGAGAGTGAGATAAAGAAAACAGAGGATGTCATTCGGAAGATGATTGATGTTACTTTAAAGCATAACGGTAGTTACTATTTGCCGTACTATTCTTATCCAACGAAAGAGCAGTTAAAAAGGGCATATCCTCGTATTGAAGAATTTCTCAAGAAAAAGAAGGAAGTAGATTCAGAAGAGAGATTTGTTAATTTATTTTATAGGGAGTATACGAAATGACATATAGAAGATTTGTGGCTTCGCAAAGTATTATCATGATGGCAGGAAGTATGGTATTTCCTTTTTATATATTATTACTTCGAAACGTTGGAAATAGCTTCTCGCAATTTGGCTGGGCGTATGGCTTATTTGCTTTAACATCAGCACTTGTATATCCACTAGTGGGAAAGGTATCTGATCAAGTAGGTGATAAAAAATTATTAATCATATACGCTTGGTCCATGGCAATCTTAATGCTTTGCTTTCCGATTGCCACGGAAGTATGGCATGTGTATATTCTTCAAATTGTAATGGGAGTTTTAGGTGCTGTGCAGCGTAATACTGAGAAGACTTCATTAGCACGAAAGGTTGCGCAGGAAAAGGCTGGTTATGAGATTGGAAAATACCATGTGTGGACATCCATTGGCGGAGCAGTAGCGGTTATTGCCACGGGATATTTAGTAGATTTCTTTACGATCGGTACAATTTTTTATATTGCATCTATTCTATATGTAGTGAGCGGGATTGTATTAAGTAGTAAAAAAATATAACTATTCCTATTTTCACCTTAATACCCTTTATTTGTTATACTAAAAGGGAATACAAAAGAAAAGGGGACAGTGCCTTTGATGAAATTTGTAGTTTTAGCTATTCTTACTTTGTTTTTGATTCCATGGACAAGAAGTAGTAGTAAGCTTCGAGCAGTGGATAAGAAGGGAGATAAGAAGGTTGTAAAGGGTAAGAAATCATCTATTTTAGTTATTCCTGTTTTATTTTGGATAGGTATTGCAATCTATGAATACTTTTGGCTAATTGATGATCGAGTAGACTCGATTCTTACTCATTATTCTGTTGCAGTAGCAATTTTAATTGGGCTTGTTTTATTTTCACAAGATCAAATAGGGAAATTAGAAGGTACATTAAAAGGACTTCTAATGTTTATTTTACTCGCAAGTTACGGCTACTTTGGTTATTTGCACGATATAGTAATCTCGCAAAAGAAATATGATTCTGTTGTTAAGATAGAGAAAGATATTTCAGAGCCATTTACTGAAAATGACCAGCCGTTTACAGTGCCGCCAAAGACAGCGGAGAATAAGATGAAAAAAGTATTTGGTGATATTCCGAAAGTAGCTTATTTTGAGCTAGGAGAATTAACGCCACAAATGGTAAACGGCGAAGCTTTATATGTAGCGCCGATTGAAGTTTCAGGATTTTTTAAAGCGCGTAAAGCTGAGACAATTCCAGGGTATGTAACGATGTCAGGTACGAATCCTGATGCGGAAGCGAAATTACACCTCGGTTATAAAATGAAATATGTACCGAGCATGTTTTTTGGTAATAATTTAGAACGTGTGGTAAGGCAAGCAGAACCAAATTTAATCTTTAAAGGGAAACCTAAATTTGAGGTTGATGATAAAGGGAAACCATATTATACAATGACGTATGGTGAATTTATTTCAGGAAGATCTGGATTTGAGGTAGAAGGTGTTGTCGTAGTAGACGCACAAACAGGTGAAGTGAAAAGGTATGATAAAGGAAAGGCACCTAAATTTGTTGATGGTGTATTAAATCATGAGACTGCATCTACGTTAAATACGTACTTTGGTAAATATATTCACGGATTTTGGAATACGAAATTCTCGCAAACTGATATGAAGATTCCGACTGAGTGGGGAACGAAAGAAGGAGTTACACCAATCTTTGGTAAGGATGGAACGTTATATTACTTTACTGATTTCACCTCTCCGAAAGAAGGAGTAGATTCTGCGTTAGGTTACTCGCTTATTGATGCGCGTACAGGTAAGTTATATTACTATAACGGCAAAGAAGTAAAGGGAATTATGGATGGTTCAGCAGCTACAGAAGTAGTGGATAATTCCTTTAAGAGAGAGAAATGGCATGGGACAATGCCTGTCATTTATAACGTATACGGAAAACCAGCTTGGATTATTCCGGTTGTTGATGACGGAGGCCTAGTACGTGCACATACAGTTGTATATGCTGCTAATGCAAAAATATTTGCGACAGGTTCGACGCAGAAAGAAGCGCTTGAGAATTATAAAAACGTAATGAGCGGTAATGGTGATACCTTTAGACCAACCTCAACAGGAAAAGAAGCGCAAAAAGAAGGTATTGTACAACGTGTATATAAAGAGAAATCAGGTGAAAATACAATCGTGTACGTACTTTTAGAGAATGAACAAAAGGTATTTATGATACCAGTGAAGAAATTCCCGTATGCTATGTTTACAGAAGTAGGAGACCCAATTCAAATTACATATTTAGATACAGGAGAGACGATGGCCTCGGTATCTAAATTTGCGAATAGCAATGTGAAAAAGTAAAGCGATAGAATTTCTATCGCTTTTTTTACATTATGAAAGAGGAAAATGCGCTGTACTTGACGTATGTTTATGATGTAACTATAATTGTTACGATTCAGTGTGTATAGGAAAGGGTGAATTGAAAAAGTGAATGAAGTTAATCACGAAATATATAAACCTGTAAAGGCAAACAGGTTATGGATGATTCTTGTATTAGGAACACTTACGGCGATTGGGCCATTATCTATTGATATGTATTTGCCTTCATTACCGAAGTTAACGGATGATTTGCAAACAGGTGCATCCTTAGCGCAGCTTACATTAACAGCTTGTTTGCTTGGGCTGTCAGTAGGACAATTATTTGTTGGCTCAATTAGCGATATTTACGGAAGACGCAAACCACTTATTATTGCTCTTATTATTTATGTTGCTTCTTCTTTACTTTGTGCTATTGCGCCATCTATTTGGACATTAGTATTATTGCGCTTCCTACAAGGAGCTTCAGGATCAGCCGGGATTGTTATATCACGTGCAATGGTACGTGATATGTACTCAGGTTCTGAAATGACGAAGTTTTTCTCACTGCTTATGTTAGTAAACGGAGCAGCACCTATTTTGGCACCGATTATTGGGGGGCAATTATTACAGTTTACAACGTGGCGCGGTGTTTTCATCGTTCTTGGAGCAATTAGCGTATTCATGTTAATCTCAGCTACTTTTGTATTGCGTGAAACATTACCTCCTGAAGAAAGAGAAACGGGTGGTTTGTCAGGGACTTTGGCGACGTACGGAAAATTGTTAAAGGACCGTCTGTTTATGGGATATGCATTGTCACAAGGATTAGTAACAGCGGCAATGTTTGCATACATTTCGGGCTCACCATTTGTGTTGCAGAACATATACGGAGCATCACCACAGCAATTTAGTTTATTCTTTGCGATTAACGGCATCGGTATTATTATTGCTAGTCAGGTAACGGGTCGTTTAGCGGGGAAAGTGAATGAGAAGACATTATTTGTTGCTGGTATTATTATCGCAGCTGTTGGTGGCCTATCTTTACTACTGACAATCGTACTAGGAATAGGTTTAATCGGTGTTTTATGTTCGTTATTCCTTGTTGTATCAAGTGTCGGGGTTGTATCAACAACTGGGTTCTCATTAGCGATGAGAAATCAGAAGCAAGCTGCAGGAACAGCGTCAGCTTTATTAGGCTTATTACAGTTCATTTCAGGAGCGCTTGTCGCTCCGCTAGTAGGTATTGGTGGGAGTAATACAGCGTTACCGATGGGTGTTGTTATTGCGCTTTGTGAAGTAGGAGCAGTATTATGTTATCTATTTATGGCCAGAAGAAGTGAGAAGCAGTTTGAACTGCAACAAAGACAAAATTTAGAGGCTTAACAAAAAAGAACTGATTCAAAGGGAATGTTTGAATCAGTTCTTTTTTTCATTTCTTTGAAATACCTCATACATATTATTCATGATCGTATCATATAAAACAGCAAGTTTATCCCACACCCAGCGATTACTATCGACTTCTTTTTCCCCACAGTCGATAATATCGGTATGGTCAGTAATTTTATACGCTTTTTTAACGATAATAGGAGCAATCTTCGGTATACGTGGGATTTCCTTTAAGGTATCTGCAAAGTTTCCAATGTAGACATGACCGATGATTTCGATTGTTAATGATTTATCCGATATATTTAGCGCGGTATGAAATTGATTTGTATGTTGTTGTTTTAAATATTGAGCTAACTTAAATGGAGCATGCTTCTTCTTTAATACGCGGCGAAGGCTCTCTGTATTTTCGATATGAAGTGATTTTTCGCGAATAAGGACACGAATATCTTCTCCCATAAAAGGCATTGTGTTGTACATAGATGATTCTCCTTAAAACCTTACATATGTTTGCGTTATGCATATGTAAGTCTAGCATGGTTTGTTCTTTATGTGTGCTTACAGTTTTGTAAGGTGATGTAGTAAAGCATTGCAAAAGTTATTTGTATAAAGTGACGATACTGTGACAAACATGTTGGTATATATATTACGATGTCGTCTTAAGTGTAAAAAGTAGGGCGTTCTCGGTATAATAACAAGTGGAGATAAAAGAAACTATAATGAGTAATAGCTGTAGATAAAAGGAGAAGAAGAGATGAAGAAGGTTTTGGGTATTGCTGTAATGGGAAGTATGATCCTTCTAGCAGGATGTAATGGAAATAAAGATACGAAAGAACCGAAAGAAAAGGTAGAGCAATCTACTGAACAAACAGAAGAGATGAAAGAATACCTTGCAGTACATGAAAAATACGATATAAAAATGAATAAAGAAATTAATAAAGCACTGCAGTTATTTGAAGTGGCAAAAGAAAAGGGCGGTAAGGAAATAACGAATGCTACATATAAAGAAGACGTGCAAAAGGTAACAACGAGCATGTTAGAAGATATTGATCATATACGTAAAGAAATTCGTGTTCCGAAGTCGAAAGAGCAAGAACATGAGGTATATATTGGTTTCTTGAATGAATCAGAACAAGCGATGAAAAAATTACAGAAGTTAGCTAAAGAAGAAGATTCATCGTTGATTCGTGATATAGAAATTAATTTTGCAACAGCATCGACATACTATAAACGTTTTCAAGCAGAAACGAAAAAATAACCTTGCCTGTGCAGGGTTATTTTTTCTTCTTGCCATCTCCGTCTTCATCCTCAGATACTAATATTTTCTGTTCTTCGTGAAATTCGGAAATAGTTTGCCCGGTAATATTATCGAAAGGAGTATAAAAAGAAGTAATACGTTTCTTTTTACTAAAGAGTTTATAGGAGCCGATGATGACAAGTATAACGATTGTTAAGGTTAATCCTATAGTAGCAAGAAGTAAGGGGTCCATCTTATAACCCCTTTAACATCATTTCTTTTTATTATAAGCCGAAAACTGTAATTTCGATAAATGAATTAAAAACTGATTTTTCTAAATTTATCCAATCTGATTGACTTTTCAATTTTTCAGAATTATAATTCGAAATATACAATTTGAACCAAATAATAATATAGCAATTTACTTATCCAGAGAGGTAGAGGGACTGGCCCTATGACACCTCAGCAGCGGGTTCTGTAATAGGAACACCGTGCTAATTCCAGCAAGCAAGTCTTGAAAGATAAGTGATGGGCCTTTGTTTGTTAAGCCTTGATCTTATTTTTTAAGATCAAGGCTTTTTGTATTCTAAAAAGAGAAAAGGGAGTAATGGAAAAAGTACGTTCATAAAACAAAGTAAATTCATGTGTTTAGGGGGTTATTGAAGTGTATGTAATTAAAAAATTATCGGTTATGGTGTTCACACTATGGGTTATTACGACAGTGACATTTCTAATTATGCATATTATTCCGGGAGATCCATTTTCATCAGATGCAAAAATCTTTCCTGAAGAAGTGATCCAAAACATGAGAGCGAAGTATCACCTTGATGAACCGTTATGGAATCAATATGTTGCTTATTTAGACGGTGTAGTTCATTTTGATTTTGGTGAATCTGTTCAATCAACCGGGCAAGGTGTATCAGAGATTATAACAACTGGCTTTGGTCCATCAGCAATTATTGGTCTACAAGCACTTGTTATTTCATTGTTAGTAGGAATTGCGGCAGGGACATTTGCTGCTCTCTATCATGGGAGAGTAATTGACTATAGTGTGAGTTTGCTCGCAATTTTAGGTATTTCTATTCCAAGTTTTATTTTAGCGCCACTATTTATACAAGTATTCGCTATCCAATTTGAGTTTTTACCAGTAGCCTCTTGGGGAACATTCGAACATACGGTATTGCCATCCTTTGCATTAGCGTTAGGGCCAATCGCAGTTATTACAAGGTTTGTTCGTTCTAATATGATCGAAGTACTGCAGAGTGATTATATTAAGCTAGCAAGAGCAAAAGGTATACCAATTAAGAAGATTATTATAAGACACGCTCTTCGAAATGCGATTGTTCCAGTACTTACATTTGTTGGACCGTTAATGGCTGGACTCTTAACAGGGACTTTCGTTATTGAAAAAATCTTTTCAATTCCTGGCCTAGGAAAATATTTTGTAGATAGTATTTTTAACCGAGATTATCCAGTGATTATGGGAACAACCATTTTTTATAGTGCACTTTTAATTGTATGTATTTTTATTACAGATATTATTCATCGTATTGTTGATCCGCGTATTCGTTCTATTACATAAGGAGGGGGGATATTTAAATGGGAGCTTATGAGATTAATGAACAGTTATTAACGAAAGAAGAGAAAAAAGAATTAACGATAAATAAAAATCGGCAAACAATTAGCAGAAAGAAAGAAGTGTTTCGTAAGTTTATATCGAATCCAATCGCAGTTTTAGGAACAGTGACGTTATTGCTAATTATTGTTTTCTCGCTTATTGGCGAAAGTTTAACTTCATTTACTGCGAGTGAACAAGTAAAAGAGGCAACAAATTTACCGCCGAGTAGTGAACATTGGTTTGGAACAGATGATCTAGGGAGAGATATTTGGGCACGTACTTGGGCTGGTGGGAAGATTTCACTAACAGTTGGATTAGTAGCAGCTGTCCTCGATATAGGACTTGGTGTACTGATTGGTGGATTTAGTGGATATGTGAGAGGGCGTAATCGCCTTGGAACGTTAATTGATGAGTGGATTATAAGAGGAATTGAAGTATTATATGGCATCCCATATTTATTAATTGTTATTTTGCTATTAATTGTTATGAAACCAGGTCTTTTCACCATTATTATCGCCCTTGCATTAACGGGATGGATTGGAATGGCTCGTCTCATTCGAGCACAAGTATTGTCTTTAAAACAACGAGAGTTTGTTATTGCAGCAGAGCGATTAGGTACATCACATATGAAAATTATATATGGGCATTTAATTCCGAATTTAACAGGGGTTATTATCGTGAATTTATCATTTACAATTCCAGCAGCTATTTTTTCAGAATCATTTTTAAGCTTTATAGGACTTGGAGTACAATCACCAGCGGCAAGTTGGGGGACGATGACGAATGATGCACTCGGGACATTATTGAGCGGAGAATGGTGGCAGCTATTTTTCCCGGCAATCATGATTGCACTCATTATGTTCGCATTTAATGCAATTGGTGATGGTTTGCAAGATGCGATTGATCCAAAAATCGTCAAACGGAATCGAAAGGAGAAAAAACATGGCACAAATCTTATCTTTAGAAAACGTAACGTTAGCCGTTGAAAAAGAGAATATTAAGCAAGCGATTGTGAAACATGTTTCCTTTTCTATTAACGAAGGTGAAATAGTTGCACTTGTAGGAGAAAGTGGTTCAGGAAAAAGTGTCACAGCACAATCCATTATCGGCTTGAATCAAGAATCAATTCATATCGATGATGGGAATATAGCTTTCCAAGCAAAGGAATTAACGAATTTACAAGATTCAGAATGGAATCAAATTCGCGGAAAAGATATTTCCTTTATATTTCAAGATCCGCTTTCATCTTTAAACCCAACGATGAAGGTAGGCAAACAAATTACAGAAGTAGTTTTGCAACATGGGAAAAAATCGAAAAGAGAAGCAAAGGAAATTGCGATTAACTTGTTAACAGATTTAGGGATACATGAAGCAGAGAAACGCTTTGAACAGTACCCACATCAATTAAGCGGAGGTATGAGGCAGCGTATTTGTTTAGCAATTGCGTTTGCTTGTCACCCAAAGCTTGTAATTGCAGACGAGCCGACAACAGCGTTAGATGTAACGATTCAGAAACAAATTATGGGGCTATTAAAAGAAAGAAAAGAAAAACAAAATACGAGTATTTTATTAATTACACATGATTTGGCACTTGTACGTGAAGTAGCTGATCGAGTAGTTGTTATGTATGGGGGACGTGTCGTTGAAAAAGGAACGATACAGGAGGTAATAGGTTCTCCTAAACATCCATATACGAAAAGTTTATTACAAGCAATTCCGAATATGGATGATTCCGAAAAGGTATTACGTGCTATAGAAGGAACGACACCTTCCATTGAAACATTAAATAGCTTTGGTTGTCCTTTTGTAAATCGTTGTCCAGTAGCGATAAAAGAATGTATTCATCGTTTTCCAGAGAGAACCACATATTCTAAGGAGCATAGTTCACATTGTTGGCAACATGTTCTAGAGCATAATAAAGCGAAATCAAAAGAGAAGGTGAATGCCTCATGACGACAGATTTAATTACTATAAAGCAAGTAACGAAAACGTATGGAAGTAAAAGTAAAGAAATCACAGCGTTAAAAGACATATCACTTTCTATTCCGAAAGGAACAACACTTGGCATTATTGGTGAAAGTGGTTCAGGAAAAACAACACTTGGAAAGCTCATAGCAGGGATTGAGAGTCCAACGTCTGGTGAAATTGATTATAACGGTCAAGTCGTTCACAAGCTGAAATCAGCTCATAGGCGAGATTTTTTACAGAAAGTACAGTTCATTTTTCAAGATTCCACAGCAGCATTAAATCCGCGCTGGAAAGTACGCGATAGCGTAACGGAAGGTTATATTTCATTCGGTTTAGGTGATAAAGGATTAAAGGATAAAGTAGCAGGTGATGCGCTAGAACGTGTGGGATTAGATAGACGATATATCGATCGCTATCCGCACGAATTTAGCGGAGGACAACGTCAACGAATTGCTATTGCAAGAGCGTTATTGTGTGAGCCAGAAGTATTGATTCTTGATGAACCAATTTCAGCATTAGATGTTTCATTGCAAATTCAAATTGTACATCTGCTGCAAAAAATTCAAAAGGAACAAGGCTATACATATTTATTCATCGCGCATGATTTGCCGATGGTTCACTATTTATGTGAAAAAGTGGCTGTCTTATATAAAGGAGAACTTGTTGAATTTGGAAATACGGACGAAGTGTTCCGTAATCCACAACATTCTTATACAAAAACATTGTTAGCATCAACACCAAAAATTTCGGGTTAAAGGAGAATATAGGATGAAGAAGTTTTTACTGTTTATCATTATGACTGTTTTAGCGATTACTTCGGTCGCTTGCGGTAAGAAAGAGACGCAAAAGGCGAGTGCTGGTAAGGGAGAAGGCGATCGATTAGTAACGAATATTAGTAGTGATCCATACACACTTGATTCTGCTATTGCAACAGATAGCACGTCAGGTTATATCATTGGGCAGTTGTTTTCAAGTTTATATACGCAAGATAGTGATGGGAAATATCAAAATGAATTAGCAGAGAAAGAAGAAGTAAATGCTGATGGAACTGAATATACAATCCATTTGAAGAAAGATATTAAATGGTCAGATGGTTCTCCTATTACGGCAAATGATTTTGAATTTGCATGGAAGCGATTATTAAATCCGAAAACGGGTTCTATGAATGCGACAGAAATGTATTTCATTAAAGGGGCAGAGGCATATAATACTGGAAAAGGTGAAGAGGGACAAGTTGGTATTCAAGTCGTTGATCCTCAAACATTAAAGGTAACTCTTGAACATCCAGTTGCTTCTATTAAACAGAAATTAGCAAGCTCATTATTTATTCCATTAGCTAAAAAGTCGATTGATGATAATAATAAATTAAAAACAGATCCAAAAGAGTTAATTACGAATGGACCATTCAAGTTAAAAGAGTGGAAGCATAACCAGGCTATTACAGTACAAAAAAATAAAGAATACTACGATAAAAAGGTAACATTAAAAGAAATTGAGTTTCGTATTATTCCAGACTCTAAAACAGCGTATCAATTATTTAAATCAAAAGAATTAGATTTACTAAGTGGTTTACCACAAGAGATGATTGAAAAAGAAAAAGGAAATAAAGAATATAAGCGTGTTGCAGGATTCTCATCTTATATTTATTCGTTTAACGTAGAAAAAGAGCCGTTTACAAATGCGAAAGTACGTAAAGCATTTTCATTAGCGGTTGATCGTAAATTTATCGTTGAAAAACTGTATAAAAATAATGCGCAAGAAGCATATGCATTCGTTCCAGAAGGAGCAAAAACACAAAGTGGTCGTGATTTCCGTAAAGAAAAAGGTGATTACGTTAAATTTGATCCATCAGAAGCGAAAAAATTATTAGAAGAAGGTATGAAAGAACAAGGGTGGTCTACATTACCTGAAGTAACATTAAAATTCACTACAGATACACAACATAAAAAAGTAGCAGAAGCAATGCAAGAAATGTTTAAGAAAAATCTTGGCGTAGATATTAAATTAGAAAATAAAGAGTGGAAGAGTTACATCGATACATACAAGCAAAGTGATTTCCAATTAGCTTATATGGGATGGGGCGGCTCTTTATTAGATCCAATTACTAAACTAGATTTATATGCAGGTGATGGTCCGAATAACTATGCAAAATGGCATAATAAAGAATTTGACGCTTTAGTAAAAGAAGCAAAAGTTGAACAAAACGAAGATAAGCGTTTTGACTTATTGCATAAAGCGGAAGATATTATGTTTACAGATTCACCATTAATCCCAATTATTTTCCCAAGTGCTTCATATTTACAAAAACCATCAGTATCTGGTGTTCAGTTCATTATCGGTTCTAGTCCAGAACTAAGATACGCAAAAATTAAAAAATAAAGAAGTAGGCAATTGCCTACTTCTTTATTTTATTTCTCTTTTATATTCTTTTTTCGTTCCATCAGAGAAGACAACTTCTAAATCAAATTTTTGATAGTCTTTATCAAGTTTGAACACGTTCACTACTTGATCGATTACTTCTTGGTCAGCAGTATCTTTATCAAATTTTAATTCTTGTAGAAGGGGGCTTAATTTTGTAATAGCCTCGTCACCTGTAAACTTTGCATTTGTTTTATGGTCTTCAAGCTTTGCTTCCATTTTCTTATCAGCGGCTACATTCTTATAATCAGCTTCGTAGTCTTTCTTCGTATCTTGATAGTCAGCATCTAAACTAAATTCATTAAAGTTTAGTTTTAAATCTGCAGGAGCCTCATTTTTTGCTTCTTCAGTCGTCTTTTTATTAGAAGTTGTGTCTTCTTTTGCAGGGGCTTTACATCCTGTTAATGCAGGTACTAGCATAAGAGCTAATAAAACTGATAGTAGAATTCTCATTATAAATTCCTCCTTATGTAAATTCGTTCTATACAAGTTTTTCCCAAAAACATGTAATTATGTATGTGTTGAAAATAAATTATTATCCTGCAGTCACAAGGACTCATCCGCAATTTAAATCAAAAATGATTTGTATGTATATGGTAAATTGAAGTTGTGAGGAGGTACTGAAATGCTTTCTAAAACGTATCAAACGATCGGTGAATTATTTCAAGCAACATATGCAGCAAATGGCTAGTATACAATAATATTCGGAGGAGTTAGTTTAGAGAGAAATATTATTTCATTATTAGTTATTGTATTGGTTACACAATTAGTAGCAGTGAAGACTTTAGCTATAAAAGGAATGGTAAAGGGAAGAAGAAGCTCTGTAGTTAAAGTTGTATAAAAGTAAAAAGGTATCCTTCGTAGGATACCTTTTTACTTTTGTTATTTTGCAACTTCTGTCCACTTGTAGTTAAATTCACCGCCGAAGTCAGTCGTTACAAGTCCTTTAATGAAAGAGCGTTGTAAGTAAGAACGACCTTGTTGGTATAAAGGAGCGACAGCGCCGTCTTGTAATAGAATTTTTTCAGCTTGCTTCATTGCTTCAAAGCGTGCTTTTTCATCGCCAGCTAAATCTGTTTTCACTTTATGAATTAGCTCATCGTACTCTTTGTTAGAGTATTTATCGAAGTTATAAGCACTATCTGTTGTAAATAAATCTAAGAATGTAATTGGATCAGCGAAGTCAGGGCCCCAGCCGTCAATACCAATTTCATAGTCACCACTTAATAGTAGTTTCAACTGTTGTTTACGTGGTTGTGGTTTTAAATTCACTGTTAATCCATCTAGGTTTTTTTCTAATTCACCTTTTAAATATTCACCAGTCTTTTTAGCTAAAGCATTGTCACTTGTTAATAGTTCGATTGTTACTTTGTCAGTACCAAGTTCTTGTTTTGCTTTTTTCCAGTTTTCTTTCGCTGTTTTCACATCATCCTTGACTAGATTTCCATTTTCTTTACGGAAGTCATTGCCTTCTGGACTCTTTGCAAATTTCGCAGGAACCATTCCTTCAGCTGGAATAGCACCGTTATTTAAAATTGTTTCTACGTAAGCCTTTTTATTCATTGCGCCGTTAATAGCAAGGCGTGCATGTTGATTTTTTAATGTTTCATTTTTCTGATTTAGTCGTAAGAATTGAATGCCGACTTCAGCGCGTTCCTTGAAGTTTGGATCGCTCTTATATTTATCAACAAACTCTGCAGTTAAAGCAACGCGATCAATTTGTCCTGAATCATATAAGTTCACTTCTGTAGACTTATCTTTAACGACATTGAAGTTGATTTCTTCTAATTTTACCGTTTTAGCATCCCAATAGTTAGGGTTTTTCTTCAATTGGAAACTTTGTTCGTGTTTCCAGTTATCTAATGTGAAAGCACCGTTGTAAATTAAATGATTTGTTTCTAAACCGTATTTATCGCCCTGAGACTTTAAGTACTCTTCATTAATTGGCAAGAATGTTGAGAATGTCGTTAAGCTTAAGAAGTAAGGAACAGGACGGTCTAGTTGTACTTCTAACGTTTTGTCATCAACAGCTTTGACCCCTAGTTGATCAATTGGTAATTGTTTTTGGTTTATTTGTTTCGCATTCTGTACATCGAAGAATAAGAATGCGTATTCAGCTGCTGTATCAGGATTTACGGCACGTTGCCAAGCAAAGACGAAGTCCTTTGCTGTAACAGGAGTACCGTTTGACCATTTTGAATCACGCAGATGGAATGTATATTTTGTTTTATCGGGACTAATGTCAACCGACTCAGCAACACCAGGAATCGGTTTATTATCTTCTCCCATTGCATATAAACCTTCAAAAACATTGCGCATTACATTCATGGATTCCCCATCCGTTGCTTTTGCAACATCCATTGTTGGAATTTCTGAAGCGAATGATAAGTTAATTGCTTGTTTATCAGGTACTTTATCGTTTGCTTTCGCTCCGCCTGCATTATCTTTATTTCCCCCGCAAGCAGTTAGTAATAGACTTGCCCCTAAAACAGATGCAACAACAGGTACAACTTTTTTCTTCATTGTTCGTTCCTCCCTAAATGTGTTGTTCGTAACGTCATAATGTCCATGTCTTGAAGTAGCTATAGAAGGAGATAGAACCTATTATAAATATTTGTTTATAGGTAATCAGGTGTTCTATATGTATATACATGTTGAGCTATAATCTATCGTTATATGTTTCAACTTAGTAGACATTATATTTTGATGGTGAAATATTTTGTTTCTTTGATTATTTAGAATATTAACACTGGAAAGAACTATATGTCAATAATAAAAATAGAATGTTAATTTCTTAGAATAATATATTAAAAAAGTAGATTCTTTTGTGTGAGAGAACCTACTTTTAATATATTTTGCTAAAAAAACAATTGGTGTGGGCTAATAATAAGTGGGGATGAAGAACCCCCACTTATTACGGTTTTACTTTATTTTTCAATTTTTGCCCACTTGAAGTTTAATTGACCCGCAAAGTCTACTTGCACAATTCCTTTCACATAAGAACGTTCTAAATAAGATTCGCCTTTTTGGTAAAGAGGAGCGATAACAGAGTCTTTAAATAATATTTTCTCGGATTCTAGTAATGCTTCCCAGCGAGCTTTTTCATCACCAGCTAAAGTTGTTTTCACTTTTGCTATTGTTTCATCGAATTCCTTATTAGAGTAATGATCTAAGTTATAAGGGTTATTCGTTGTAAATAGCTCAAGGAATGTAATTGGATCCGCAAAGTCAGGACTCCAGCCGTCAATTCCGATTTCGTAGTCACCTTTTAATAAAAGCGAAACTTGTTGCTTACGCGGTTGCGGTTTTATATTTACTGTTAATCCATCTAGATTCTTTTCTAGTTGCCCTTTTAAGAATTCACCAGTTTTCTTATCAAGGTCAGCATCACTCGTTAATAATTCTAATGTTATCTTTTCAGAACCAAGCTCTTGTTTAGCTTTTTTCCATAATTCTTGTGCAGATTTTGTATCAACTTTTGTTAAATCGCCGTTTGCAGTACGGAAGTCTTTTCCTTCAGGTCCTTTTGCAAAGTTTTTTGGAACGAGACCAAATGTTGGTGTAGAGCCATCATTTAATAACGTATTTACAAAGGATTTTCTATCAATTGTTTGATCGATTGCTTGGCGTGCAGAAACGTTTTGAAGTACTTTGTTTTGTTGATTCATGCGTAAAAATTGTACGCCTACATTTGGACGTTCTTTAAAGTTAGCATCTTTTTTATATTTATCAACGAAGTCAGATGTTAGTTTTATACGATCTAATTGTTTTGACTCGAATAAATTTACTTCTGTTGATTTTTCTTTTACGACGTTAAAATTGATTTCTTCTAGTTTGACAGTATCTTTATCCCAATAGGTAGGGTTCTTCTTAAATTTAAAGCTTTGTTCGTGCTTCCAATCGCTTAGTGTAAAAGCTCCATTGTACAAGATTGTATTATCTTCTAAAGCGTACTTATCACCTTGTGCTTTAAAGAATTCCTCGTTAATTGGTAGAAATGTTGGGAACGCTGTTAAGCTAATAAAATACGGAACAGGACGCTCCAATTCTACCTCAAACGTATGGTCATCAACTGCTTTTACACCAAGTTGGTCGGCTGGAAGTTCTTTGTTGTTAATTTTTGTTGCATTTTTAATATCAAAGAATAGAAATGCATATTCAGAGGCTGTTGCTGGATCTACGGCACGTTGCCAAGCGAACACAAAATCTTTCGCTGTAACAGGAGTGCCGTTTGACCATTTTGAATCTCGCAAATGGAATGTGTATTTCGTTTTATCGCCACTTACTTCATGAGATTTTGCAACACCAGGAACAGGTTTGTTACCTTCACCAAGATTATACAAACCTTCAAATACGTTTCTCATTACTTGACCAGAATCAGTATCTGTAGCACGAGCCGTATCCATTGTTCGTATTTCAGTAGGTGAAGATAAGTTTAAAACCTGTTTACTAGGTGCCTCGTCTTTTGCATTTGCTCCGCTTGCTTCGTTTTTATAACTACCGCAACCAGTTAATAAAATACTTACTCCTACAACTGATGCAATACCGGGTACAAACTTCTTTTTCATTTGATTTTCCTCCTAAATAATTAAGTTTGGATGATGATGAGGGAAATGAAAAATAAAAAATCCCTCTTTTCATATTGAGAAAGAGGGATTTTTACGTACAAGTTATGCACCCGTATATAAACGAAGTCCCTCATTCTATCTTTCAAGCATAAAGCTTGCAGGAAGTGGCACAGTATTCAAAATGAACCTGCTGCCGAGGTTTCAAAGGGCCAGTCCCTCCACCTCTCTTGATACAATGAGTAAACGAATAAATTTTATTAATTTTTGTGTTTCTTTGATAATTCAAAATCTTACACCTTGAATAATGAAGTGTCAACCAAATGGAATATAGTTTAAATTTTCAGTTTTATTAAACAAAAAAACCACTGCATATGGCAGTGGTTTTTCTACTAGAAGTTAAAGTTATCTGGATCTGGACCAACGCGACGATCTTCATTTAAAGCTTGAATTGCTTTCATATCATCAGCACTTAATTCAAAGTCGAAGATGTTTGCATTTTCAATAATGCGATGTTCTTTAATTGATTTAGGGATTGTTACAACTTCGTTTTGTAAATCCCAGCGTAAAATAATTTGCGCAGTTGATTTATTATATTTTGTCGCAATTTCTTGTAACGTTGGATTATCTAGTAGTTGTCCTTGCATTAATGGTGACCAAGCTTCAAGCTGGATATTATGTTCTTTACAGAATGCATGTAGCTCTTCTTGTGCTAAACGTGGGTGATATTCCACTTGGTTAACCATTGGCTTAATTTCAGCAATTTCAAATACGTCTTGTAAGTGGTGAATGTGGAAATTACTCACACCGATAGCGCGAACACGGCCATCTTTATAAAGTTTTTCTAATGCTTTCCATGATTCAGTATATTTCCCTTTTACAGGCCAATGTACTAAATATAAATCTAAATATTCTAGACCTAATTTCTCTAATGTAGTTTCAAATGCTTGAAGTGTTGTTTCATATCCTTGATCGCTATTCCATACTTTTGAGGTAATAAATAATTCTTCACGTGAAACACCGGATTCACGAATCGCTTGTCCAACGCCTTCTTCATTTTGATAGATTGCTGCAGTATCGATGCTGCGGTAGCCATTTTTAATTGCTGCTTTTACAGAATCAATTACTTCTGAACCATCTTCTACTTTAAAAACACCTAAACCAAACCAAGGCATTTTTACACCGTTATGTAATGTTGTATAATCTTTTAAACTTGTTAAAATCATATTATTTCCCCCTAGCTTTTTTGTTTGTTGCTTCTACTGCTTTTTGAATTGCCTCTGAAAAATTATATTCGTATAAAGTTTTGAGACCCTCAGCTGTGGAACCACCTGGCGTTGTTACTTGTTCGCGGAGGTTAGCTGGATTTTGCGTTTGCTCGAGCATAGAAGCAGAGCCAGAAATCATTTGAATGACAAGATGTTTTGCGGTTTCTTCATCGACTCCATAACTTTTTGTTGCTTCAATTAAGCTTTCAGCAAAGTAATAAAGGAAGGCTGGCGCACTTCCAGTAACTGCAGTAAGCTGATGAACTTCTTCCTCAGTACAAAGTTGCGAAGTACCAATACCTCTTAAAAGCAGTTGCAGGGTTTCTTGATGCATCTCGGTTACTGATTGTCCTATTGTATATAAGGAGATAGACTTTCCAATTTCAGCAGCTGTATTAGGCATAATCCAAGCAACAGGTGTGCCTTTTGGGAGTCTAGCTTCTAAATAAGATGGTCCAATGCCAGCTGCTACTGTTACGACAAGTTGATTTGATATTAACGGAGATAGCTCAGCTAATAATTCTTCATGAGCAGAAGGTGGCATTGCTAAAACAACCGTATCGACAGATGTAATATGCTGCTTCCAATCCGTTGTAATAGACACATTATATCGCCTTTGTAATTGTTCTAACTTTTCTACGTTGCTTCGGTTAGAGATAATAATTTCTTCGATGTACTCTTTGCTTGTTTTAAGTAATCCGGAAAATATAGCTTCTGCCATACGACCAGCGCCAATAAATAAAATTCGATGTTTGTTAGGCATATCCTTTATTCCTTTCTAGTAGAGATATGTTATAAAAACGATATCATCTTTAAGAGAATTTTGTAAAAAGAAAAGACTTACCGTAGATGGAATGGATAATGAGAAGACGGAAATTCATGGTAAAGGAAAGGGCTATTCCTTATACTGGTGATAGGGAATTTATTACACATCTGGGGAGAGATAAATATGGTTAGAAGTCCACTTTTTTTACTTGTTTCTAGTATTATTTGTGTATTAGTTGGATTGTATATTCAATCGAGTTATATTGAAATTTTCGCATCAATTATGGGAATCATTAATGTTTGGTTATTAGCGAGAGAAAAAGTATCCAACTTTTTATTTGGCATGATTACTGTTGCGGTATTTCTATACATTTTTATTACACAAGGTTTATATGCAATGGCAGTATTAGCCGCTTTTCAATTTATATTTAATGTATATGGTTGGTATTATTGGATTGCACGAAGTGGGGAGGGAGAGGTAAAAGCAACAGTTCGTTTAGATTTGAAAGGGTGGACTTTTTATATAAGTTTTATTTTAGTTGCTTGGATTGGTTGGGGTTATTATCAAGTCCGTTATTTAGAGTCAACAAGTCCATATTTAGACGCTTTAAATGCCGTATTGGGACTAGTGGCTCAATTTATGTTAAGTCGAAAAATATTAGAAAACTGGCATTTATGGATTTTATATAACGTAGTTAGCATTGTAATTTATATTTCTACTGGTTTATACGTCATGCTAATATTAGCTATTATTAATCTCTTTATATGTGTAGCTGGTTTGCTAGAGTGGAAGAGCAATTATAAGGGGCAAGAACATACAAATAATTATATCTAGAAAATAATTAGAATTAAAAAACCCCTGAAGCATATATGCTTCAGGGGTTTACTAATAGAATATAAGATTAAGCTTTTGTCATACCAAGTAGTACAGCGCCGCCGATAATTAAAACACTACCTAGTGCAATAAAGATCAATTGACGTTTTGTTTTCTTTTCACCCAAGAATACAATCGCACCGAATGTTGAGATAACGATTCCAGTTTGAGATAATGGGAAGCTTGTTGCTACTCCAACACGTGGTAATGAAAGAAGTAAGAATAAGTTTCCAGTTCCCCATAGTAAACCAGATAAAGCATTACGGATTGCATATTTGTTAAATGGTTTATGTTTAGACGTCAGTACAACCGCACCAACAAACATACCAACTGCTTGTGGTAAAATAGCAGACCAACCATCGATATTATACCAACGAATAATAATTACATATACAAGATAGCCGAAAGTAGAAACAATTAAAGTAAGAAGTCCTTTTTTCAATTGTCCTGGTGGCTGAGCATTTTCTTTATCATCTAGTGATGTGAATACAACACCAACTACGATTAATAGGATTGCAATCGTTCCCAGAATAATCGTTGTAGTAGTAGTCCACTCACGGAAAGCGATAACCCCAAAGATAGAAGTTGCAACAAGTTGCATACCAGTAGAAATTGTTACGGTAGTTGAAACACCTAGTTTTTCAACTGTTTTTAATTGGTTTACTTGTCCTAAAGCCCAGAATAAACCTGAAATAAACCCAACAATTAAGATTGTCATTGTTAAAGCTGGTTGAGTAAATACATACATAATTGTTGCGAAGAATAGAGCACCGATTGTCATACCTACCGTTTGGCTATATGCACCACCGCCCATTTTTACGCTTACTAATAAGATGTTTCCCCATGCAATTGCAGGAAGAAGCGCTAATAAAATGTCCATTACAAGACTCCCTTCGGTTTGCTATATCAATATAGTTACATATCGTTCTAACGATCGGTAATGCCCCACTAATAGAGTAGAAGATTACCGATCGCTAAAACAGGATGAAGAATTCACGATATAAATGCGTTTTCATTTCTTCATTTTTTGAAACACCTCCATATAATAACAGGAAATTGCCTATTTTAGAAAGTGAATTCAAATAAAATGTATATTTAAATAAGAGGTAAAATTCAGTTATTTCCCGGTGGTATATTTTATTTCCTAAGAAATAAAGAAGCAGCTTCCAAAAAAGCTGCTTTAAGGGTTAGTAATTCTTTTGTTAATAAGCTGAATACATAGCAGAAATAGGAGTGACATACTAATAGTGATAACCACAAGTGTCCAGGCGAGTTGCATATTACTTGCGTCAATGGCCATGTAAATTGCAGTCGGGATTGTCTGTGTTTTACCAGGGATATTCCCGGCAAACATGAGTGTAGCACCAAACTCACCGAGCGCGCGGACGAAGCTCAAAATCATCCCGCTTAGTAATGCAGGAAATGCGAGCGGAAGTGTAACGTGCAGAAAAACTTGATATTCACTTGCGCCAAGGTCACGAGCACTTTCTTCAATTTGTACATTTGCGATAGAAAATCCCGTTTTCGCTGATTGGTACATAAGCGGAAATGCAACAACTGTAGAAGCGATGATCGCAGCGGTAGATGTGAACATAATAGACTGCTGAAATAATGATTCAACCCACCTTCCGATCGGGCTGTTGTTTCCAAAGATGATAATGAGAAAGAAGCCGATAACAGTTGGTGGAAGTACCATTGGTAATAAAAATATGGTTTCTAATAGTACTTTATATCGCCATGAGGAGCGAGCTAGTGCTCGCCCGACAATCGTCCCTAAAATTGTAACGAGAATAGTGGCACACGCAGCTACTCTTAAAGATAGAAAGACAGGCGATATAATAGCATCAATGCTCATAGTAATTACGACAGGACTGTAAATCCATATTTCTTAAAGATAGATTGTGCATCTTTTGACTGCAAATACTCATAAAATGAAGTCGCCTCTTTCTTATGTTTAGATTCCTTTATAACACCTAAAGGATAGTGGATTGGCTCATGAGAAGTAGCTGCTGCTGTTTCACCAATTTTTACTTTATCTGAAATGAGAGCATCTGTTTTGTATACGATACCAGCATTGACATTTCCTGTTTCTACATATGTTAACACTTGGCGAACATCTTTTGTAAATACGACTTTATTTTGAACATCATTCCAAAGGTTTTCGTGTGTTAGAGAGGCCTTTGCATATTTGCCAGCAGGTACAGATTCAGGTGTACCAAGTGCGATTTTTTTGATTTTCTCATCTTTTAAATCTTGAAATTTCGTAAGAGAACTATCTTTAGGGATGACTAGAACTAGTTCATTTCCAAGAAGATTTTTCCCTTCTTTTTCATTAATGAATCCTTTTTTTACAAGGATTTGGAATTTATCTTCTGCAGCAGAGAAGAATAAATCAGCAGGTGCACCTTGTTCAATTTGTTGTTGAAGTGCTCCAGAAGCACCGAAGTTAAAAGAAAGTTTAATATTTGGCTCTTTTTCTTTATATTGTTTTTCGATTTCTTTTAATGCATCTTGTAAGCTGGCAGCAGCTGAGATAGTGAGTTCAACTGTTTTATCCTCTTTAGCAGCTGACTTTGTATGCTTTTCTCCACTTGTACAAGCAGCGCTAAATATAAGAAGGAAAGAAAGTATAAGTGCCCCAATCGAACGTAATGTAAATTTATTCATAAAAAAATCCCCTTTCGTTTTGACACATCTAATTATAACTAAATATAACTAAATATAACTAGTTATAATTGAATATAATTTGAACATATATCTATTTTTAAAAAATAGGAGAAATATTCTTTTCTTTGTTACAATGAAAGAAGAAAGTGAGGAATCGTCTATGGATCATCATTCCTACACAACGGAAGAAGTAGCAAAGCGATTAAAAGTATCAAAATTAACTGTATACGACTTAATTAAAAAAGGAGAACTTCCTTCTTATAGAGTTGGTAGACAGATGCGCATTGATGCAGCAGATTTAGATCAATATATAAAACAAATGAAAACAGGAAAGGTACAAGTTACTCCTGTAAAAAACGATGGTAGTAGTATCTTGAACACGTGTATTATTAGTGGTCAAGAACTAACGTTAGATATGTTAGCTAAACGTATAGAACATCGTTTGCCAAGTTCTAATGTTTTAAGGGCGTATCAAGGTAGCTTAACAAGTTTAGTGAAAATGTATCAAGGAGAAGGAAGTATCGTTAGTTTGCATTTGTTTGATGGTGAAACGGGTACATATAATGTTCCTTATGTAAAACGCATTTTAGTAGGCCAGCCATGTATTATGATTAATTTATTGTCCAGAAATGTAGGATTTTATGTCCAAAAAGGAAATCCGAAGAAAATAAAGACATGGGCCGATATATCCAGATCCACTATAAAGTTTGTAAATAGAGAAAAGGGTTCTGGTATTAGAGTGTTAGTGGATGAACAATTACGAATCCAAAAATTAAATAAAGCTGATATTAGTGGATATGAATGGGAAGAATCGAATCATCTGGGTGTTGCCACGCAAGTTGCAAATGGAAAAGCTGATGTAGGAGTAGGTTCAGAAAAGTTTTCGCAAATTGTAAATGTGGACTTTATTCCAATCATGAAAGAACAGTATGATTTAGTAATTTTGAAGAATAAAGAAAATGAAGAGCTGATTGAAGTCGTGAAAGACATTCTGCAATCGGAAGAATTTCATAATGAATTAAATGCAATTGGCGGATATGATATTACGAAAACAGGTCAAATTATATATGAAACAAACTAAAAAGCTGCTTGTCTATAAGACGAGCAGCTTTTTCTATATAAAGGGGTTTGGGGAAACAAAGTGTTAAACAAGACCTTGAGCAAGTGTATAAATGAAAGCCGTAAGAAGAGTAGCTCCACTTGCAAGTCCGATAAAGTCTGATTTGTTGAAAGTAATGTTGTTCATTATAATCTCTCCTTATTTGTTTAATGTAGTTGCAACAGCTTTTGCATCGACAAGTGCGGATAGCACCATGCCCATTGTATTTAAAAATTTATTTGATTTCATATTGTTCATCATGCGTATCCGCTCCTTTTCGAATTGTTGTTGCCCTGCTTATGTCTTAATTATAGGAAATATGTCCACTTGCAACTATCGAATTAGCTTACGAAAGACTTACACTTTTGTAAGAAAAAAAGACATTCCTGTAAGAATGTCTTTCACAGCATATTGATATGATGATGTTCTTCAATTGTTTTTAAAAAACTACGCATTGAATTCGTCATATAGCTATCTTTACGGCGTATGAAAACCGTTGAAATACTGCCGTATTTTTCAGGGATTGCATGACAATGTACCTTACCTGCTTTAGAAAGATGATGGACAGCAGACTGTGGTACGAGTGTAATTCCGAGGCCGAGTGCAACGCTGTTTAATATTGTCTCTAATATATTGAATTCCATAATTCTTTTTGGTAGCAAACCTTCGTCTTTCAGCCATCGTTCTAGTTTGGAACGGTATCCGCATCCTTGGTTAAAAACGAGTAGAGGCGTTGTTGTAAATTCTTCTATATGAAAAGCTTTATTTTGTGTTACAAGCACTAATTTTTCTGTACTAACATCGTATTGTTCGATTAGTGGATGTTTAATAGGACCTGATATAAAGGCACCATCTAATTGATGATCAAGTACTTCTCTAATTAATTCTTCTGTTAGACCCGCTTGTAATGATAAATCGACATTCGGATAGCTTTTATAGTAAGAAGATAAAATGGTAGGTAATGTACTTACTGTTTCTACTGTACCGATTTTTAATATACCGGAGGGTGTTTCACTATCTAAAAATACTTGTTTTAGTTCGTCGACATCTTGCAAAATTTTATTAACATAAACGAGCATTTTTCTTCCTTCAGCTGTTAAAGTCATTCCTCGTTTATGGCGGTAAAAGAGTGGGGTTTTTAATTCGTTTTCTAGTTGTTTAATACGTGCAGTTACATTTGATTGTACATAATTTAATTCCTTTGCTGCGTTACTTACACTACCCTGGTCGGCAACGCTTTTAAAGATTTGTAAGTCTCTTAATTCCATTTTGTAATCCCCCTTGATGTTAACTATCATTATAAATGATAGTTAACATCATTTTGAATCATTTTACGTGATATATTTTTTCTTTTACAATTCTCTTTGTGCAAATAGAAAGAAACGGGGGATTGCGGTGAGAAGAGGTCAAATGATAATAGGGGCTTTAGCGTGTTTAATTGCGAGTATGTCATGGGGAGCGATGTTTCCAGTTGCTGATCATGCGCTAGAATACATAGATCCATTTTATTTTTCGCTTATTCGTTATGGAGCAGTGGCGATAATGCTGATTGTATTGTTGTTAATGAAAGAAGGAAAACAGGCATTTCGTTTAGAGGGAAGAGGAAAGTTACTCGTCTTTTTTGGAACGATGGCATTTACAGTATATAATGTCCTCATATTTTTAGGGCAAATGTTAATGGGTAAGTCGGGTGTAATGGTAGCTTCCATTATGGAATCACTTATGCCGATGATTTCTATTTGTATTTTATGGGGATATAAGCATATAAAACCGAAGAAGTATATGATAACGAGTATGGTTATTGCTTTTGTAGGAGCTGTGTTTGTTATTACAAAAGGTGATATGAGTTTCTTTGTAACATTGAAAGATAATATGTTCTCATTAGCATTTATATTTATTGGTGTTGTAGGCTGGGTTATTTATACGATGGGTGGTCAAACGTGTAGTGATTGGTCAACATTACGTTATTCTACGTTGACGTGTGTATTCGGTACGACTGTTACAGGAATTATAACGGTAATTATTACGTCGCTTGGATATGTTTCAGTTCCTAGTATGGGAACGATTTCTATTGTGAAGTATGATTTGTTATTTATGATGACATTGCCAGGTATTGTAGCGCTACTTGCTTGGAACTATGGTGTGAAAATTTTATCATCCATTAATGGGATTTTATTTATTAATTTTGTACCAATTACGACTTTAGTTATTATGATGATGCAAGGGTATCAGATCACAATGTTTGATATTATAGGGACTGTACTTGTTATTGCAGCGCTTATTCGCAATAACGTTTGCCAGAGAAAAGAAGAAAATATAAATAAGAGAGTTTTACAAGAAGAACAATTACGTCAAGCTGTTTAATAGGCAAATGGAGGATTTCATATGTTAGAAAGTTTATTGTTTTTCTTCGCCGTCGGAGTTGCCTGTGAGCTTGCAGCAATTAATCGAAATGGTCGTAAAAAGATAAAACAACAAGCTGAGCTGATACAGCTTTTAAAAGAATTGAAAGAAAGAAAAAATTAAAAAGACGACCGGGCATAGACGGTCGTCTTTTTCTATATAAAGGGGAAAGGGGACACAAAGTTATACAAGCGTAGCAGCGTAAATGAAAGCAGTAAGAAGAAGAGAGCCGCTAGCTAATCCTAAAAAATCTAATTTGTTAAAAGTAATGTTATTCATAATACATTCTCCTTACTTGTTTAATGCAGAAGCAACAGCTTTTGCATCGAAAAGAGCCGATAATACCATGCCCATTGTATTTAAGAAATTGTTCGTTTTCATTTTGTTCATCATATTGATCCACTCCTTTTCGAATAATTGTTGCCCTGTTTCTGACTTAATTGTATGAAATATAGTAAGAAGTAACTATCGAATTAGCTTACAAGAAAATTACACTTTTGTAAGAATTGAAATTTAACAATTCATCCTTAATTTTATTACCAACTCCTAAAACTTAGTGTTATAATTATTATAAGAATATGATTATACTTCGGATGTTTAGAAAGGAACGAAATAAATGTATAAACCAATTACATTTTTGTTGAAATATATATTTAAAACAGCTGGGAAAGTAGAAGTACAAGGAAGAGAAAAGTTACCAGAAGGTGGACCGTATGTTGTTGCATGTACACATACAAGTTTTATGGATGTATTAATGTTAGCTACAGGGATGTATCCAACTCAAATTCATTACATGGCCAAAAAAGAATTATTTGAAGGGAAATTCAAAAATTGGTTCTTTAAAAATGTAAATGCATTCCCTGTAGATCGTGCGAATCCAGGACCAAGTACACTTAAAATTCCATCACGTTTATTAAAAGAAGGAAAGGTAGTAGGGATTTTTCCGAGTGGAACAAGATCAGCGGAAGATGTTTCATTAAAAGCGGGTGCTGTGACAATTGCGATGCGTTCTAATGTTCCGTTAGTACCAGCAGCTTATGTTGGTCCATCAAGTGTAAAAGAATTAATAAAGGGGAAAAAGGCACAATTGATTTTTGGAGATCCAATTCAAATTGAGGCTGGAGAACAAATAGATCGAAAAACCGCTATGAAAATGATGACAGATCAATTAAATGAGAAGTTTGAGGAGTTAAAAGAAGCTTTGCAATCAAATCAAAAATAAGAAAAGACGACCGGGCATAGACGGTCGTCTTTTCTATTACTATTTATAATAAAGGGGAAAGGGGACACAAAGTTATACAAGCGTAGCGGCGTAAATAAAAGCAGTAAGAAGAAGCGAGCCACTAGCTAGTCCTAAAAAATCTAATTTGTTAAAAGTGATGTTATTCATAATATATTCTCCTTACTTGTTTAATGTAGAAGCAACAGCTTTTGCGTCGATAAGAGCGGAAAATACCATGCCCATTGTATTTAAGAAATTGTTCGTTTTCATTTTGTTCAGCATATTAATCCGCTCCTTTTCGAATAGTTGTTACCCTGTTTCTGACTCCATTGTATGAAATGTTGCGGAAAGTAACTATCGAATTAGCTTACAGAAAAATTACACTTTTGTAAGAGAAACGAATGAAGGTGTAATGATAAGAAGATTTGACATATGTTCATGAGATTCATTAAGTTAAAGGTAGAGGTGAGTGTATGGCTAATATTAAAGATATTGCAAAGATGGCGGGAGTTTCAGTTACGACTGTTTCGAGAGTGTTGAATGATCACCCATATGTAAGTGAAGAAAAAAGGAAAGCGGTTATAGAGATAGTTGAGAAATTGAATTACTCGCAAAACGCAAATGCTGTTCATTTATCAAAAGGAAAAACGAATATTGTTGGTGTGATTTTACCGTATATTAATCATCCGTGTTTTGATGCGATGGTGAGCGGAATGATGGAGACTGCGTTAGCGCATAATTACAGGGTGCTACTTTGCCAAACGAATTATAATAAAAAAGAAGAAATGAAAAGTTTACATATGTTAAAAACAAAACAATTGGATGGTCTTATTATTTGTTCACGTGCAAATGATTGGGAAACGATAGAACCGTATGCTTCTTACGGCGCAATAATTGCTTGTGAAGACAATGATATTTCAAACATCTCAAGTGTATATACGAATCATTCAGCGGCCTTTCAATTAGGAATGGATTATTTGATTGAGAAAGGTTATAAAAAAATTGGTTATTGCACGGGAAGGAAATTAGGGCCAAGTAGCCAAAAACGTTTTGATGTTTATAAACAGCAATTGCAATCTATAGACGAAGAGGTTAATGAAGAATGGATTTTTACAGAATGTTTTACACTAGAAGATGGTGTAAAAGTGGCTCATAAGTTAAAAGAGATGCAGGATCTTCCTGAAGCATTAATAGTAGCAGGTGATGAAGTTGCGATTGGGGTTATGACAGAGGTTGAAAAATTAGGGATTCAAGTTCCTGAGGATTTAGCGATTATTGGCTTTGATAATCAACCTATCTCGCAAGTGTTACAATTGACAACTATTGATCAAAATTTAAAGGAGATAGGGAAAACTGCTTTTGAAATGTTGCATAGAAAAGTGAATGACGAGAGTTCTGAACAAGAAAAGCTGGAAATTCCATACGAACTTGTGGAACGCTCTACAGTTTAATCGTAATCCGTTATGTGTATAATCGCATAACGGATTATTTTTTTGAAATATCTTTGACAGGAAACGCGTTTCATACTTTATAAAGGAGTTAAACCGGTCTGTAATAATCCATGGATTCTTTTCAAGTGTTAATGCAGTGAATAGAATTTGGAGGAATATGCATGAATGAACTTTTATCGAGTATGAAAAAGTATGTAGATGATGATGAAAAGATTCTGGCTTTTGTGGTAGGGATATTTGAGAAGGATAATTTTATATTATCGTATCAACATGGGGTTTTTGTTGCCACTACTAGACGTCTCCTTTTTTACGGGAAATTTCCGTACTATTCTTCAACATTTAAAGAGTATTCATATTTGCATATAGATAGCATAGATTTTCATCCGTATTTTGAATTTACTTGTAGTCATGAAACCATTCGCGCTAAGTATATTCAGAAAGGGAATGTGGAGCGATTTGTCCGTGCAGTTAGAGCAAATATGAATAATTAATCAACCCTCTGTTTAAACATAATATTTCAATTTTTAAGAGGGAAAATGCGGAATAAAAACCACTTCTAAACCTCTAGGAGATAGTGATACAATGTCAAATGGGGGGAGGGTATGAACTATGGTTAATCAACGTATAAAGGAAATAACACTAATTACAATTGGTTCATTATTATTCGCAATTGGTATTAATTACTTTGCAATTCCAAACCGTTTATCGGAAGGTGGAATTATTGGTTTAACGGTTGTTACGTACTACTTATTTGATTGGTCACCAGGAATTGTGAACTTTGCTATAAATGCAATTTTACTAGCTGTTGGTTATAAATTTTTTGATAAGAAAACAATGATTTATACAATTTTAGGGATTGTAGAAACATCTTTGTTTTTATACGTTACAGAACATATTGAGTATCATGTAAATAGTGATACATTATTAGCAGCTTTATTTGCTGGTTTATTTGTGGGCATTGGATTAGGCTGTATGTTCAAAGCCGGAGGTACATCGGGAGGATCAGCAATCTTAGCTCAGTTAGCAAATCAATATTTAGGTTGGAGTGTAGGGAAAGGCGTACTAATTATTGATATTGTTGTAATTGCTGGTTCTGTATTTATAATAGGGCAAGAAAAGGCGATGTATACACTTGTGGCTGTGTTCATTGGAGCGAAGGTGATTGATTTCATTGTAGAAGGAATGGACACAAAAACGGCTGTTACGATTATTTCGAATCAACCAGATTTAATTCGTGAAGCTATTACGAAAAATATGACACGCGGTGTTACTGTATTAGAAGGGCGCGGCGGATATACTGGTAAAAATAAAGAAGTTTTATATGTTGTTATTAATAAACAAGAGCTTGTTAAGTTAAAACAAGTTATTAGCCGGGTAGATGAAGATGCTTTCGTTGTTATACATGATGTACGTGATGTACTTGGCGGTGGCTTTAAAGCAAGCTAAAAGGTGAACGAGTAAATTCGTTCACCTTTTTTAATTCTTACAAAAATGTAAGTGTAATGTAATGAGATTCAATAGTAGATTTTATTCCCCCTTTTTAAAATGGATGTATATATATCCTGCAGAGGAGGAATGTTTATTATGAAGAAAAAAATGATCACTACTATAATAGCGATGATAGTGATAGTAGTAATGTTACTGCCTACGAAACTTGGACCGGTTATCGATAAATATAATCCATTTTATAAGACGAAAGAATACTATACGGTTGTGAATACAATTGGTCAGCATATCGGTGATGAGTGGTATGAATATGAATTTATTGCATTCGATGAACGTGGTAGAGAGCAGAAAATAAAGAAAACGGTTAAGCATATGTTAAAGAGAGATGAAGCATTAAAGGTTTTTGCAAAAGGGCGTTACGGTGAGTCCATTGAAGAGATTGAGGTTGCAAATATTCCTATAAATGCGAAGAGTAAACTTTTAACGGTGAGATAGCGAAATATACCCCCAGCTATTTTTTGTCGAAAATAAAAATACTGGGTAAGGGTATTTTTAAGGTTAACAAAAAAGCCTTAGTCGATATAGACTAAGGCTTTTTTGTTATATAAAGGGGAAGGGGGTACATTGTAGTAGCATGGGTGAAAGGTATAAGAAGAGTAGCTACTAGCAATGTAATTTGGTTATGTGATTGTTCTTCTTATTTGGCTTACTTTCTAACTTTATTGTACGAAATATAAGTAAGGAGAACTATCGAATTACATTACACATAACTTACAAACATGTAAGCCTTCTGTAATGTAATTCGATAGTTAAAAGATAGTAATTTTCATATAGTGTAACTAGAAAGTATCAATGTATTACTTTCTGTTTGTAATGAAGAATGAAAAACCAACTAATTTTTAATAATCCTCATCTGAATAAAGATGGGGATCTTTTTTAAACCTTACAACATTGTAAGGTTTACGTAAGTTAATTCGATAGTAAATTTGTCATATTTTTTGCATAATAGATACAGATAGAAAAATAATTAGGGATCTAGTAAGAAGGGAGAAAAATGGGATGCGTAAAGAAGAAGTAGTGAAGTTACCAATTAAAGATTTCTGTAGCTACTTTACTGTTGCCGTAGTGTGTATTGGATTATTTGATATCATAACAAACTTAATTGTTAAATAATATAGATGCTAAAACAAGAAAGGAAGTCCTTTCTTGTTTTTTTTATGGGGGCATAAAGATGAAATGGATTGATAGTCATATACATGTTGATCAATATAAGGATGAAGAGAAGAGCAGATTACTAAAAGAGGTGGAAAATAGTAAAGAAATAAAGGGGCTTATTGCGGTATCTATGAATTATCAATCTTGTAAGGAAACGTTATCTTTAGCGAAGAAGTATCCCTTTATATATCCAGCGATAGGGTTTCATCCAGAGCAACAGATTCATAAAGAAGAGTGTGAACAGATTTATCAACTTATTGAACAGAACGCAGAGGAAATTGTTGCGATTGGTGAAGTAGGTTTGCCCTATTATTTGAGAAAAGAAGATGAAAGAATTGCTGCAGATCCATACATAGCTGTATTGAAAAAATTTATAGAACTAGCTAGTAAGTATAATTTGCCGATTGTATTACACGCAGTTTATGAAGATGCTGACATTGTATGTGATTTGCTAGAGAAATATAAAGTTTCACGTGCACACTTCCATTGGTTTAAAGGAAGCGATGAAACAATGAAACGGATGATGAGAAATGGTTATTATATTTCGATTACACCGGATGTTTTACATAAGGAGAAGATTAGAAAAATCGTTTCGTATTATCCGCTTGAATATATGATGGTAGAAACAGATGGTCCGTGGGAATTTCAAGAGGATGTTATAACGCACCCAAGAATGATTCGAGAGGTATTAAAGGAAATTAGTTCTATAAAAAACATATCCATTGATAAGGTCGCAAAAACAATATATGAAAATACAAGTCAATTTTATTTGAAAGGATAGGGGAATTATAGTTTTAATCATGCAACGGAAAAAGTAAAAGTTGAATTTATTTAGTAAAATGCCACGGTTTGATATATGACAAAAAACCACCAAGCGTTCCGCTCGGTGGTTTTGTATTAGGATTCTAATTTTTTCGCACGTTTTAATAATAAAAGAAAGACAATGATAACGAATCCTAGTATAAGGAAGAAGCCATATTGCTTTATATAATCAATTATGTCATTTGCACTTGTTGGTTTTTTAACGTGAATGCCGTCTTTATTCGTAGTAATATGAATATCTTTCATTTTTACTTCATTCTTTTCCTTTTGTAAATCAATCCATTCTATATTTGGAATACTCTCTAGATCCTTTAACACTTCTTTTAATGGTTTCACACCTAAGTAAGGATGATAGAATGCTCCAATAATCCCATCGGATAATTTAGCAACAGATAAAGCATTTGCTTTCATTTTAGCAATAGCTTGTGGCTTATCTTCTTCAATAAAACCGACTGTTTCAGGCATTAATTTCATTCCATGTAGAAATGATGGTGTACTTCTATATGCTGGAGAGTGCATGGATTTCCAAGTTGTATCACTTAACTGTAGTTGTCCTACATAAGTTGAAAAGTATCTTGATAATATTTCATACCCTTTTTGAGACATTGTGTAATGAGGTGCTTCAAAGGCGACAGGATATAGTTTAGCATCTACAAGTTCTTGAATCCCCTTTTCGATATGATCTGTCGTATATTTTTCCTCAAACTCTTCCCCTTTTTTTACATATTGGTTATATGCCTCTATATTTGGAAAGTCATCTTTTGTCTTCGGTTTTTCATGCTTCGGTTGGCGAATTGGTTGATCTGTTTTTACATCCCAAAATTCAAAGCCCTCACCTGTTTCGCTGTCATAAAATTGGTGAGTATAACCATGCATAATAATTGCTGCACCATCATCTTGCATAGATCGTAAAAGATCGACTAGTTCGGGTTTATCTTTTAAATGTAGTGTTTTACCTGTATCTGGATCTGTATATACAGGAATAACAGTGATCATGTAAGGGATCTTCTTCTCTTTTAGTAATTCAGCAATTTCTTTCAATTGATTTATATCTGCTGCTGGGTGAACATCCTCAAGACGTAAATAAGCTAATTTTTTATTGGTTTCGGGTTTTTGCTGAAAATAAGAAAATAGGCTTTCGCCAATATAATAAGATATCCAATCAAAGAGGTTAGAAGTAGCTACATAATAAGAATTATTTTGCTGTACAATTAATGGATAAGTATTATTTCCTCTTAAAGCATGTGCGAGAATTGTTCCGTTTGTATCAAGTTGTTTAATTGATCTTTCTTCTTCTAATATATTCTTTAGTTTACGTGTTGGATATTCAATTGTATCAGAGTTTATATCTTCATTTTTAAGTGTGATAAATGAAAAACGAGTAGATAACTGTTCTATATTTTGACCTAAAACTAGTAATGGTCCTGGGAAGCCTTCTAGAAATTCCTTTGCTTCAGTAGAAAGTTCTTGTTGTTTTTCACCCATGTAAATAACATGTGTATACGAAGATTTATCAGTTATTTCAGCTAACTGTTTTATGTTTTTAATTGTTATATTATTAGTGAAATGCCCTACTTGTGTATTAAGTATTTGGATATCGCTTGTAATTTGATCATCGTTTGAACTATATAAAATAAGGGTTTTTGGTTGTTCAGTTTTTTGTGCGGAAATAGGGACAGGAATTAATAGTAGTAAACTAAATAAGAGTAACAGCCATTTTTTCATATTATTATTCTCCTAGTTTATATTTAGAATTCAATTTACAATTATATACAATAAATGCGTTATAGTCTATGAAAGTTACATTTTTGCACGTATTTACCAGCTGTTTTTTCACAAAATCGGTCTAAAGCATGATGATAATATGTATAGTTATTTGCTATGATAAAAGAGTAATAGAATGTAGGTAATTGTAAAGGGAAGGCTGAAAGGGGAAAAATTTCAGCGGAGAAAGAGGTAGAGGTAGTGAAGAAATTCTTTGTAGGATTTTTAGTTGTTCTTGGAGTATATTTATATTTCCAAGGAAAGTCTGAAGGAATGGATAAGCTAGTGAATGGAACAAGTTATGTTGATTCAGAAGAAGCAAAACAGGTGAAACAAATCATTATAGAGGAAGCGAAGAAAGTAAATCTTCCGGAATGGATACCTCTTGCAATTGCTGAGCATGAAAGTCGATTAAATCCAAGGAGTGTTGGAGATAATGGAACTTCATTCGGATTGTTTCAACTACACCGCGGCGGCGGGCTTGCACCAGAACATTTAACTGATGATGAGCTAAAAGATCCACGTACAAATGCACAAATTGCAATGCCGCATTTACTGAAAGGATATAAGCGCGGGGTGCAAAAAGGTTTGACTGATTTTGTATTACTGAAATATATAGCGAATACATCTGGATGGCCAGGGAATTTAGGGCCAGAGTGGACGGATAATAACATGAAGTATAACATCGGATTAGAAGATGTGTACTATCGAAATAAAGGTGTAATAAAAGAGTAGGTTTTAACCTACTCTATTTTTTTTGATAATCGTGTCATTTTGTGAAATACTCCGCTAGTTGTATTTTTACGTCTTCTAGTTTTGTAGAAACTTGAGGTATTTTATATCCTACATACAGCGGTGAAACGACAAACCTAGGAACAACTTTACAAATAATTTTTCCATTTAAGTAATAGAAGAATAAGTTATAACTACTGCATCCTTTATGGAAATCTGTCAGTATGTAACGTACAGTTTGCTGAATGTAATTTGCCATATCATCTATATATGAAATATTATCAATGATTATATTGAATTCAGTGAAGCCAATAATGGGACGCTCTGAAATGTTAAGCTCAATGCGTTCGTTTTTTTGAACAATTACCCCTTGGAAATTTTCTTCTTCAATATTTTCAAGATAATCTACATGTTTCATTCCGATAATTTGCATGTGTGCATGATGCAAACTTCCACCTGAAAATGGACCGTGATTTTTGTATAAAATCACAGACGCGAACTCTTCTTTCTTCTGTAAGTGTAACCAATGTTGAATAGAAAATTGCATTAATTTCCGCATATGTTCTTCTGTATATGTTGCGATATGATCTTCGCAATTATCGGTTTCGATTAACACTGTTTGAAATGTATCTTGTAATGTAGGAAATTTATTTTTCAACCAAATAATAGAACCATCAGTTGCTAAAATATCCGTTAAATGTTCTTTATCGCAAAATGGACATGCAGCGCTTCTATTCCGAATACTTTCTGGTTTTTGTTTACCGATATCGTTTAAAAAATATAGTTGTTGTGTATCCATTTGTATATATGCCCCTTTAAAATATGTGTAAAAATCCCGCTTAATACATTCGGGAAAAGGAGAAGGAAATCCTCTAAAGGAAATATGGAAAAAATAAAAGACAAGATATCCTCATTACGATAGGGTACCTTGTCTTTTATTTTTTCTCTAATAGTGTGTATGGATAATATAGAACATTTTCATTATTTTTCTTTTTTCTATTTGTTATTGTGTATAAAGTAATTGCTGTGCTTGCAATGATAATAATGGCTTTCTTCATATTCATATACCCCTTTTTATTGTTGGTTTAATTCTTGGCTAACTGCTTTTGCATCGACTAAAGCGTGTAAAATCATTTTCACCATGTTCATCATATTTCTTCACTCCTTTTTATAGTTCATTTAGTTCTTTTACAACTGCTTGTCCGTTCACTAATACCTCAAAGATTGCTTTTACGATTTCTTTCATCATGTTTGTTTCCTCCTTTTGTTTGTCTCTCTTGTTTACATCTTTATTGTATAGGGAGGCATCTTTTCGTACTATCGCTTTCCATTACGTGAACATAACAGTTTTGTAAGATTTGATGTCACTTATTGAAATGTTTAGTCTATCTTCATTATTTTCAGAAAAATGACTATTCAAACATGAAATTGGAAAGTATAATAAAGAAGTAAGTATTAAATTCCGTACGAAAGGGGTGAATGAGATGAAACGTTCTTTAGCTGCACGTGCCAAATTTTTAGATTTTATCTATTTTTGTCGTGCGATTTTTCATGATGTAGTTGTTAACGGGATACGTATGCCCTTTTTTAACAATTGCATAGTGACTATTGAACGATAGAAATCTCTTCACCCATTTTTAATAAACGTGTGAAAAGGGAGCTATTTGGCTTCCTTTTTCTATGCCGAAAAACCATGGGGAATGTTTCTTTCTCATGGTTTTTTATATTGAAAGGAGTACGGAAAATGACTATTTGTAGTGTAAATAATGTAACGAAATCTTTTGGTGGAAACACCATATTTGAAAATATATCGCTTGAAATAAAGAATGGTGAACGTGTTGGATTAGTTGGTCGTAACGGTAGTGGGAAGACAACAATCTTTGGGCTTCTAACTGGAATGGAGAGTTTGGATGCAGGAGCCATTCATATGAAGAAAGGTACACGTATTGGTCATGTCGCACAAATTCCGAAGTTTGATGAGGTTATGACTGTATATGATGTATTGAGTTCTGCTTTTAAAGTAGAAAAGGAATTAGAAAAAGAAATGCATGCTTTAGAAAAAAATATGGCGGTGGAACAGGAACAATCTGCTTTGGAAAAGCTAATGGAGAGGTACGGAGTCATTCAAGAAAAATTTGCATTTCTCGGTGGTTATGAAATCGAGGCAAATATAATGAAGGTAGCAAATGGCTTACAAGTGACAGACTTATTTTCAAGAGTATTTACGGAATTAAGTGGAGGAGAACAGACGAAAGTAAGCCTTGCATATATGCTATTGCAGAAACCAGATTTACTTCTATTAGATGAACCAACAAATCATTTAGATTTATTTGCAGTTGAATGGTTAGAGCAATTTTTAAAAGAATACACTGGAACAGTTATGGTTATTTCACATGATCGCTATTTCCTTGATGAAGTTGTAACGAAAATTTTTGATTTGGAAGATGGAGAGATTCACGTGTACCATACGAATTATTCTCAGTTCGTTGAGGAGAAGGAAGAAAGATTACTTCAAGAGTTTCAAGCTTATCAGGAGCAACAAAAGAAAATAAAGAAAATGAAAGAAGCAATTAAGCGTCTACGTGAATGGGCAAATCAAGCGAACCCTCCGAATGAAGGATTGCATAAAAGAGCGAGAAATATGGAACGTGCGTTAGAACGTATAGAGAAATTAAAGAAGCCAATTTTAGAACGAAAACAGATGGGTCTTCAGTTTGAAGGGCAAGAGAGAAGCGGGAAAGATGTTGTTGTAATGAAAGAAGTGAGTAAAGGTTTTGCTGGACGACCTTTATTTGAACAAGCGAATTTACATGTTCGTTTTCAAGAGCGTGCGGCTATCGTTGGTCGTAATGGTACAGGAAAGACTACATTATTAAAACTACTATTAGAAGAAATAAATCCAGACGTTGGTGAAATTCGAATTGGTAGTAGTGTCAAAATTGGTTATTTATCACAGCATACGTATGGAAATGTGAAGAGTAATGTATTAGAAGCGTTTAGAGAGTATGTAGCTGTAACCGAAGGAGAAGCAAGGCATATATTGGCTAAGTTTTTATTTTATGGTCCAGCAGTATTTAAGAAAGTAACGCAACTGAGCGGTGGAGAAAAAATGAGGTTAAGACTTGCGCAACTTATGTATCAAGACATCAATTTTCTAATTTTAGATGAGCCGACAAACCATCTTGATATTGAATCAAGGGAAGTTTTAGAGGAAGCCCTTGAGCAATATAATGGAACAATCCTAGCTGTTTCACATGATCGTTATTTTTTAAATAAGTTATTTGAAAAGACGTACTGGATTGATGAATGTAAATTATTTGAGTTTGCAGGAAACTATGCATGGGCTCGTCAAAAATGGGAAGAAAAGCTTGAGAAGCAAGTAATAAAGCAAAAACGCCAAGGGAGAAAGAGTGTTGAAATGGTTCCAGTAAAAGAGAAAAAAGCTAGGAATCTTGAAGAGATTGAAAATGAGTTAATGCATGTAGAAGAAGATATATATGCAATAGAATGTGAAATGGAACATGTAGCTAATGTTGAAAGACTTGAAAAATTATATGAGGAAAAAACGATGAAAGAGTTGTTACGAGCGAAGTTATATAGTGAGTTAGAGAATATTGTGGAGTAAAGAGTAGAAAGCCACTTCCTTTCAGTTTTGCTGAAGGAAGTGGCTTTTTCATAATGATATTTTGCTTTAAAGATTAAATGAAGCGATGTGTTTCACGTGAAACAGTAACTTAGATAAATCTGTGTTCCTCAATTTGCATAGCTTGTGAAGCGTATGAAATGATAAGGTGAAAAATAAATGTCATTAGTGGCTTTTCAATAGGAGTAATCACAAAAACAAAGGCTAATTATTTCCCGAGAGATAAAGTGAAACTTTAATCAGTGGGGGGTTACTGCCCGGCAAATAGCGGGATAAATATGTGTAACAGAGACTAGTGATTGAAAACGAAAAGAGAGCAAAGTTACAGCTTCACGCGCTGAACTCTGCTCTCTTTCTGCGTGGCATCTTCTCTTGTTGAAATTATAATAGCGATCCCGAGCATGATAAAAAAAGCTAAAAAGAGGACGAACTTTGGGAAGAACGGGAATAGTAATAGCGCCCCGACTATCATAATTGTTAATAATACGTAGTGCAGGACGTATTGGAATAGGTTGTCCATATTTTCGCCCCCCTTTTTGGTAATTGGTTATTAGTATTCTATGTTTCATGCTGAAGAAATAGAAGTAGATTTTTAAGTTTTTAATACGAATTATAGCTGAGTTTTCTTAAAGTATAAGGATAGAGTGATAATTTTGGAAAAATTCTCAAAATATTTATTTAGAAAGAATTGACAAAATATACTGAACGATATAAGCTAATAACCATAAAGTCTACCGGAAAGGTCGGAATAAGATTGTTATCCCTCAAAAACATCTATTTTTTCTGATTAAAACCGACTTTTCCGATTGGCTATAAATGTGCTGTGGGAGGCATACATAAGCTAATAAGTTCAAAGGGTATAACTATTAAACAGTTAGGGTGGGGACAATGAAGAAAAAGACAATAAAATGGGCTGGTGTATTTTCAGTATTAATGAGTAGTTCGCTTCTGTTGTCTGCTTGTGGGGGACAGGAGGATACGGCTTCTACAGAACCAGTAAAAAAGCAGGATTTAAAAGATTCTAAGATTGAATCAATTCCAGCTACAGATAAAAAGAAAAGTCCAGAGAAAGCAAATCAACGAAAAGATACTTTCATTACAGCCATTTCTAAGCCAGGGGGAGTTTTCCTTCCGTATTTCCAAGATAATGGTTGGGATGGAAATGTAACGTCGGTTATTTTTGCTTCATTAGTAACAACAGACAAACAAAGTAAACCTGTTCCGGATCTTGCAGAAAAATGGGATATTTCTGCTGACCAGTTAACATATACATTCCATTTACGTAAAAATTTAAAATTTAGTGATGGGTCGCCTCTAACAGCGGATGATGTAGCATTTACATTAACACTACTTCATGATAAAGCGTATGAAGGTGGATTGGATATTGCTCAGTATGCTGTTAAAGGTGGGAAAGAATATAAAGAAGGAAAAGCAACTTCTATTGAAGGAATCCAAGTTGTTGATCCACAGACAATTAAAATTACAACTGAAAAAGTTAATTCACAGGCGCTAACGAATTTAGGTGGCCCAGTGCTATCAAAAGCTTATTATGGAAAAGATTATAAACAAAATACAAGTTTAGACTATTTAAAAGCATTATATGGGCAACCAATTGCAGCGGGTCCATATAAATTTGAAAAATATGTTCCAGGTCAAGAAGTCCGCTTTGTTGCTAACGAAAATTATTATGCAGGTAAACCAAAAATTAAAAACTTTATTTACAAAATCACATCAGGTGATACTGGATTCCAATTATTCCAAACAGGTGAACTGGACTATAGTGGATTTAGAGCGAACCCTGAAAATATAGACCAATTAAAAGGATTGGAGTTTGCAAATATTAATCTTGAATCATCAAGTGATATTGCTTATATCTATGTAAATAATAAGAAGTCGTATTTGAAAGATAAAAAGGTACGCCAAGCACTTACTTATGGATTAGACCGTAAGAAGTATGTGGATACAGCTTTACAAGGCTATGGCTCTGTCGCTAACGTACCAATTGCTCCAGTTTCATGGGCATATACAGAAGAAGGTATTAATAAATATCCGCACGACGTAGAAAAGGCTAAAAAATTATTGGATGAGGCTGGTTGGAAAGTAGGTTCTGACGGGGTTCGTGAAAAAGATGGTCAAAAATTAAAATTAACATACTACGCATCAAATACAGGTAAAACAAATGATATCTTTATTCCAATTGCAAAAGAAAGTTACAAAGAAATTGGTGTTGAATTAAATCCAGAGTTGATGGACTTTAATACGATGCTTTCAAAAGTAGGAAAAGGTGACTACGATTTAGCGGCAGTTTCAACACCAGGAATTAGTGATCCAAGTGAAGTTGTAAGTGAGTACTTATCAACTAATCCAAAAAGTGATACGGGTTATAATAATCCGAAAGTAGATGATTTGATTGTAAAAGGTATAGGAACGACAGATATTGAAAAACGTAAAGCGATTTATAAAGAGCTGTATAAAGAGTTAAGTGATGATCCACCAGTTATTTTATTAAACTATCGTAAACTACTTTATGCTCATAATGCACGTATAAAAGGAATTGATCCAGAAAAGTACGATAGCATCAGTTCCAACTTACCAGTGTTATCTATTGAACAATAAGGGTTGACCTAAATAATAGAAGACGTTTTTTCACACAGCAATGGAATGGTAGCTGTTTTGAAAAAATGTTCTTCTATTTTTAAGTAAATAGGATTGGGGAGACAAAAGGTGAAAACATATATCATTCGTAGGTTTCTACAAATGATTCCTACATTGTTTGGTACGTCTATTATTATCTTTTTCTTATTTGCACTCTTACCGGGTGATTATATCGATTCAAATCCAAAATTAACACCAGAGAGAGCTCAAGAATTAAGAGAGTTGTACGGTTTAAATAAACCGATTATTGAAAGGTATTTTCATTGGCTAGTGAATGCTTTGCATGGTGATTTTGGATTTTCTTTACAGTACCAAGAACCGGTAACTTCATTACTTAATAAATTCATTTGGAATACATTTATTGTTGCTGCTGCAGCTTTATTTTTCACTTGGATTATTGCTCTTATTATTGGGGTTATTTCTGCAACAAAGCAGCATTCTTGGTTTGATAGATTGGTAACAATTGGTGTCTTTGCAGCAATGTCATTTCCATCATTCTTTATCGGACTATTTTTAATTAAATTATTAGCAGTTGATTTAAAGTTATTACCTATTGGTGGCATGATTGATATTGGGAGTAACTCAACAGGGATAGCATACATATTAGAAGTATTACGTCATATGATTCTACCTGTATTTATTTTAACGCTTCTTGGTGTAGGATCGTTAACACGCTATTTTAGAACGGGCATGTTGGATGTTATTAGGCAAGATTATATTCGTACTGCTCGTGCAAAAGGTTTAAAAGAAAGAACCGTTATTTATAAACATGCATTGAAAAATGCAATTTTGCCAGCAATTACATTACTCGCTTTTGAATTACCGGGTTTATTTTCAGGAGCCATTATTATTGAACAGATTTTTAATTGGCCAGGGATTGGGAGTATTCAATTAGAAGCATTAAACTTTCGTGATTATACGGTATTAATGGCCTTTACAATGTTTCTTTCTTGTTTAACAATTATGGCTAATTTCTTAGCTGATATTGTCTATGCGTTTGTTGATCCAAGAATTCGATTGAAGTAAGGGGGAAAGATATGGAGACTATTACACCTATAATAGAGAAAAAGAAAGAACGGAAAAAGAGAAATGAATCATCACCATGGCGCCAAGCGTATAAAAAAATCAAGAAAAATAAGATGGCACTGTGTGGCTTATACGTTTTAATATTTATGTTTTTATTTAGTTTTATTGGTCCAATCTTTTCACCGTATGCTGATGGGAAAGTACAAGTAACACAAATTAATAAACCACCCAGCCTGTCACATTGGCTTGGGACAGACCAGTTGGGACGGGATATTTTAACTAGACTTATGCAAGCAGGGCGTATTTCATTAACAATCGGTTTAGCGTCGATGCTACTATCCGTTATACTAGGAGCTCTATTAGGAGCAATTGCTGGTTTTTATCGAGGAGTTGTAGATCATTTAATTATGCGTGTTGCAGATGTGTTAATGTCCATTCCAGGATTACCACTACTTATTATAATGGGAGCAATTTTATCAGAATGGAAATTACCATCGGAGTACCGTTTATATGTTGTAATGATTATTTTAAGTTTAGTAGGATGGCCAGGACTTGCCCGTCTTGTGAGGGGACAAATTTTAACATTGCGGGAGCAAGCCTTTATGCAAGCGGCAGATGTATTAGGATTAAAAGATTCTCGGAAAATCATTCATCATCTAATTCCTAACGTCTTTCCGTTACTTATTGTTGTAGCAACTCTAGGTGTGGCTGGATCTATTTTAAGTGAATCTGCACTAAGTTACTTAGGTCTCGGCGTCGTCCCACCTACGCCATCATGGGGGAACATGATTAGCGCAGCTAACTCATTAATTGATTTCCAAAAGCGTCCGTGGTTATGGATTCCGCCTGGTTTTGCAATCTTTATAACAGTTGTATCAATTAATTTACTTGGTGATGCACTTCGTGATGCGTTAGATCCAAAGATGAGACGGTAGGTGAGAAGGTATGAGTAGAGCGGTAGTAGAGCTAAAAGACTTACAAACACACTTTCAAACGGAGGAAGGGACAGTGAAGGCTGTAAACCATGTTAGCTTTGCTGTTCGAGAAGGTGAAACGGTTTGTGTAGTAGGAGAATCAGGTTGCGGGAAGAGTGTAACGGCTTTATCTATTATGGGGCTTATTGCTGAATCTGGCAGTGTAGTAGGTGGAGACATTTTATATGAAGGAAAAAGTCTTTTAGGAATGAAAGAGAAAGAACTTCGTAGTTTACGAGGCAATGATATTGCGATGATTTTCCAAGAACCGATGACATCGCTAAATCCGGTCTTCACTGTAGGTGAGCAAATTGTAGAAACGCTAAGGGAGCATGAATTACTTAGTAAAAATGAAGCGTATAAGAAAGCAATTGAGTTAATTCGTAAAGTTGGCATAGCCCGTGCTAATGAAATTGTTCATTCTTATCCGCATGAACTGAGCGGCGGGATGTTACAACGTATTATGATTGCTGTTGCGCTTAGTTGTAATCCTAAGTTATTAATTGCAGATGAACCAACAACAGCTCTTGATGTTACGATTCAAGCTCAAATATTGGATTTACTAAGACAAGTGAAAGAAGAATTTAAAACGTCAATCTTATTAATTACACATGATTTAGGTGTCGTAGCAGAAATGGCTGATTACGTTGTCGTTATGTATGGCGGGAAAGTTATTGAAGAAGCTCCAGTACTAGAGATATTCCAAAATCCAAAACACCCTTATACGAAAGGATTGTTGAAATCAAAACCAGTAATGGGAAAACGAATAGATAAACTATATTCTATTCCAGGGCAAGTTCCGAATTTAGTTGGTTTAGGTGAGTTTTGCTACTTTAGTGGGCGTTGTGAGCATTGTATGGAAATATGTGAAAAAGAAGCCCCAAATCTAAATGTAAATGATGAAAATCATAAAGTAGCTTGCTGGTTATATGAGGAGCGTGCGGAACAATGAGTGAACCATTATTAGAGGTGAAAAACCTAAAGACATATTTTCCAATTAAAGGTGGCATATTTAGTAGAACGATCGGGCATGTAAAAGCAGTTGATGGAGTAAGTTTTACTATTAATAAAGGTGAAGTGTTTGGTCTCGTTGGCGAATCAGGGAGCGGAAAAACAACGATAGGAAAAACAATTTTACGTCTCGTTCAAAAAACGGAGGGGGAAGTGAAGTTTAAAGGGAAAGATGTTCATTCTTTATCCAAGGATGAATTGAGAAAACATCGCCCTAATATGCAGCTCGTTTTCCAAGATCCATTTAGCTCATTAAATCCGAGAATGAGAATTGGTGAAGCGCTTGGAGAGCCGATGTTGGCCCACGGATTAGCGACGAAAGAAAATGTTCGTGAAAAGGTAATTGAAGTATTGGAGTTATGTGGCTTAGCTCCTTATCATATTGACCGGTATCCCCATGAGTTTTCTGGTGGACAACGTCAGCGTATCGTAATAGCAAGGGCTATGGTATTAAATCCAGAATTCATTGTAGCTGATGAACCTGTGGCGGCACTAGATGTATCTATCCAAGCACAAATTATTAATTTATTTAGTGAGTTACAGGAGAAAAAGGGATTATCTTATTTATTCATTTCACATGATTTGAGTGTAGTAGAACATTTATGTACGAAAATCGGAATTATGTATTTAGGTACAATTGTGGAGACGGCGCCGCGTGATGAGTTATTTACCAATCCGCTACATCCGTATACAAAAGCATTGTTATCAGCTGTTCCAATACCAGATCCAACAGTGAAGCGAGAGCGAATTATACTAGAAGGGGATATTCCAAGTCCAGCAAGTCCACCTTCGGGTTGTCGTTTTCATACACGTTGCCCGTTTGCAACAGATGTTTGTAAAAAAACAATACCAGAATTTCGTAATGTTGGTGATAATCATTTTGTTTCTTGTCATCATGTATAAAAAAAGGACTCTTTCAAATTGAAAGAGTCCTTTTTTTATTTACTAGATGAAGTTTGTTTCAATACAAATTGCTCGATTGCGTGAGCAACACCATGTTCATTGTTTGTTAGTGTTACAACATCACATAGTTTTTTTACATCTTCTTCAGCGTTGCCCATTGCAACAGATAAGCCTGCTACTTCTAGCATTGGTACATCATTAAAATTATCACCAATAGCAACTGTATCTTCAATAGGGATATTAAAATGAGCTGCCATCTGCTGTAGCCCGTTTCCTTTATGTCCATTCTTATCCATAATTTCTAAGTTAGTAGGAGCTGATGCTGTAACCATAATATCAGCGTCTTCTTGTAACACGCTTAATAGCTGTGCGCGATGCGCTGCATTAAATGTTGAAATGAAGAATTTAGATATTTCTAGTTCTTGGTTATTTACAACATCTTCTATTTTTTTGAAATCAGTAATTAGGTTTGATTTCTTTTGCTTTTCTGTAATTCGTTCAAGCTCCTCTAATGTAACATCGAGCGCATGCTTATTTTCTTCGAACGCTTGCATCACTTGATCTTGCCATGTATATGGAGAATAAACTCCTTTATTCGTATATAGCTTATATGGGAAACCTTCAGATTCTAGTAATTTTGCAAGTTTGTACACTTTGTCGTTTTGTATACAACGAGAGTTAATTACTTTTCCATCCACATAAACAATAGCCCCATTGCTTGCTCCGACTGGAAGAGATAATTTATATTCTTCCAATAGCTTTAAAGCATCCTCTTTCGCACGACCAGAACAAATCATTACAATATGACCAGCTTCTTGTGCAGTTTGGATTGCTTGTAGGTTTTCTTTGGAGATTTCAAGATTAGATGATAGTAGTGTACCATCCATATCTAATGCGATTAATTTCAAAATGACCACCTCTTTGTTTTTATTATACATAGTTATATAGAGGAAACATATAAACTTATCTTGGAAAGACGGTATTTTATCTCATATTAAAAGTAAGTAAAGATTAGATAGGTTTAGTGTCACTAAATAAACTGTTTGTAACAAAAATAGAGAGAAGGATGACTACATTTCACTTTATGACTTTAATATTACAAGAATGTTACAAGTGTGAGCTTAGTGAAAAGTGCATTAAATAAGGGTTTTTGGGGAGTGTTATAAAAAAACGTAAAAAAAGTGTAATAAATTTCACGTTATTATATTGCAACGTAACAATAGTTATGTTACATTAATGTTACAAACGTTACGTTATCGAATTTAATGTAACGTTAACATAAAAACTATGAAATAAACATTTCTTAGAAATTACATATAGATAACTTATGAAAAGGGAGGATAAATGATATGAAAGAGCAAGTATTACAAGTAACAAAAGGTGACTTCGTAGGATCAGCAAGTGGGGCGGTAGTATTAACAGCATTAATCGTATTTCTATCAAGCGTATTAGTATAATAGAAGTTTTGTAACAAAAGAAAAAGAAGGGAGAATGAAAGATATGAAAGAGCAAGTATTACAAGTAACAAAAGGTGACTTCGTAGGATCAGCAAGTGGAGCGGTGGTATTAACAGCATTAATCGTATTTCTATCAAGCGTATTAGTATAATAGAAACTTTGTAATAAAAGAAAAAGAAGGGAGAATGAAAGATATGAAAGAGCAAGTATTACAAGTAACAAAAGGTGACTTCGTAGGATCAGCAAGTGGAGCGGTAGTATTAACAGCATTAATCGTATTTCTATCAAGCGTATTAGTATAATAGAAACTTTGTAACAAAAGAAAAAGAAGGGAGAATGAAAGATATGAAAGAGCAAGTATTACAAGTAACAAAAGGTGACTTCGTAGGATCAGCAAGTGGAGCAGTAGTATTAACAGCATTAATCGTATTTCTATCAAGTGTATTAGTATAATAGAAGTTTTAAATCAAACAAAAATGGAAGGAGAATGAGGGATATGAACAGTGAACAAGTGTTTCAAGTAACAAAAACAGATTTATTAGGATCCTTAGGTGGAGCGGTAATATTAACATCATTTATTCTATTCCTTGCAAGTGTATTAGTATGATATATGTAAATACAACCATTCAAAAAAAATAAAGACTCTAACGTATTAGTAAGTAGTTAATATGTTGGAGTCTTTTTTATTTTCTTCTTATATACCTTCAAGTATTAAAGTTACCTCATTATTTAGCATCCATGGCTAATTAGACGCTGCGGTTGCAACTTGATTCAACGAGTAATCAAAAATCCACTGAGTAAAAGCCTAATTGGTGAGGGCTGATTAAAGTTTCACTTTATTTCAAAGAGAAAAAAGTCGAATTTTATATGTAAGAAAAAAAGAGGAATTTGACAGAAAAGATAGAAAATTTTAAAGGTCAGAATTTGTTAGCTTGCTAACTAATTTCTATTTATTTATGTTGGAAGCGTTTTCGGTCGGTTTTAAGTATGGACCATTTAATCTATTTACAGGGGGATGAAGATATTATGAAACAAAAATCTATGGATACGCTAGCTGCACAAATGGAGGACTTTTTTCCAGTACGTGATGTAGATCATTTAGAATTTTACGTAGGGAATGCAAAGCAATCGAGTTATTATCTTGCGAGAGCATTCGGATTCAAAATTGTGGCTTACTCTGGATTAGAAACTGGAAACCGTGAAAAGGTATCTTATGTTCTTGTGCAAAAAAATATGCGTTTTGTTGTGTCTGGAGCTTTAAGTAGTGAAAATCGTATTGCAGAGTTTGTAAAGACTCATGGTGATGGCGTGAAGGATGTGGCACTACTTGTTGATGATGTTGATAAAGCATACTCAGAAGCAGTGAAACGTGGTGCCGTCGCAATTGCTCCACCAGAGGAATTAACAGATGAGGACGGTACATTGAAAAAAGCAGTTATTGGTACGTATGGTGATACAATTCATACGCTTGTAGAGCGTAAAAATTATAAAGGGGCATTTATGCCAGGATTCCAAAAGGTAGAGTTTAATATTCCATTTGAAGAGTCTGGCTTAATTGCTGTCGATCATGTAGTTGGTAATGTTGAAAAAATGGAAGAGTGGGTTAGTTATTACGAGAATGTCATGGGCTTTAAACAAATGATTCATTTTGATGATGATGATATTAGTACAGAGTATTCGGCTTTAATGTCGAAAGTTATGACAAATGGAAGCCGTATTAAGTTTCCTATTAACGAACCAGCAGACGGAAAGAGAAAGTCACAAATTCAAGAGTATCTAGAATTCTATAATGGAGCTGGTGTACAGCATCTTGCTTTATTAACAAGTGATATTGTTAAAACGGTTGAAGCGCTTCGTGCAAATGGGGTGGAGTTTTTAGATACACCTGATACTTATTATGATGAGTTAACTGCACGAGTTGGAAAAATCGATGAAGAAATTGATAAATTAAAAGAATTAAAGATCTTAGTAGATCGTGATGATGAAGGTTACTTACTACAAATCTTTACGAAACCAATTGTAGATCGCCCGACTTTATTTATTGAAATCATTCAACGTAAAGGTTCTCGTGGATTTGGTGAAGGAAACTTTAAAGCGTTATTCGAATCAATTGAAAGAGAACAAGAGCGTCGCGGAAACTTATAAGATTTATATCCACCAGCAAAAGTCCCTTTGCTGGTGGAAATTTCATTTTTATAAGGAGGAATCAGGATGAAATTTGTTACATTTCGTCTTCCTTCAAAAGAAATACGGGCTGGATGGCTTGAAGGTGACAAAGTAATAGATATGAATCTTGCTAGTGAAGGGAAAATCCCTTCTTCTATAATGGCTTTTTTAGAGAAAACGGATGAGTATGTAGAAGTAGTACGGAATATTAAGAATCCAAATAAGGGTATATATGCTTTAGAAGAAGTACAATTGACAGCTGCTCTTCCTAATCCGAGTAGTATTCGAGATTTTTACGCATTTGAACAACATGTAAAAACAGCTCGTGGACGAAGAGGACTAGATGTTGTGCCTGAATGGTATGATATTCCGGTTTTTTATTTTACTAATCATCGTGCTGTAATTGGTTCCGGTGATTTTGTAATTGGTCCGAAAAAGTCTAAAAAGCTTGATTACGAGTTGGAGATTGCTTGCGTAATAGGAAGAGAAGGGCGAAATATTTCTCGTGAGCAAGCAGAGGAATATATTTTTGGTTATTGTATTATGAACGACTGGAGTGCGAGAGACTTACAAGCAACAGAAATGAAAGTAGGTCTCGGTCCTGCGAAAGGAAAGGACTTTGCAACTTCGTTAGGAGCACATCTTGTTACGAAAGAGGAATTAGATGTTTATCGTAATGGTGATCGATATGATTTAGAAATGACTGCTCATGTAAATGGAAAACTATTATCAAAGGGAAACTTCCAAGATATTTACTATACATTTGCTGAAATGATTGAACGTGCTTCAGAGGACGTGACGTTATATCCAGGAGATGTGATTGGTTCTGGGACAGTAGGAACAGGCTGTATTTTAGAACTTGGTACAGAAGAGTGGCTACAAGATGGAGATGTTGTAGAGCTGTCGATTACTGGTTTAGGTACACTACGTAATACGATCAAAAAAGAAAAGGAAGCGGGTGATGGGCATGTTTTATCGTCACATGGGAGAACTACCTCATAAACGACATGTACAATTTCGTAAAAAAGATGGATCGCTTTATCGTGAACAGGTAATGGGAACGAAAGGATTTTCTGGTACGCAGTCTATTTTGTATCATCACTATATGCCAACAGAAGTAGGTCATTCTGCATTATCGCATTCTTGTCAGTTGCAGTATGAAGAGGATGTTGCTCTTTCTCATCGCCACTTCCGAACGAAAGAAAATAAAAAAAGTGGTGATGCAATAAGTGGACGAAATTTCATACTTGGAAATGAAGATTTGTTAATTGGAGTAGTGAGCCCAACAGAAAAAATGGATTATTTCTATCGTAATGGTGATGGCGACGAAATGTTATTTGTTCATTATGGAACAGGGAAAATTGAAACGATGTTTGGAACGATACACTATAGAAAAGGCGACTATGTAACGATCCCAATTGGAACGATTTATCGTGTTATTCCAGATGAAGGTGAGACTAAGTTTCTCGTTGTAGAGGCGAATAGCCAAATTACAACGCCGCGTCGTTATCGAAATGAATATGGACAATTGTTAGAGCATAGTCCGTTTTGTGAAAGAGATCTTCGTGGTCCAGAAAAATTAGAGACCTATGATGAAAAAGGCGAGTTTGTCGTAATGACAAAGTCAAGAGGCTATATGCATAAACATGTTTTAGGACACCACCCGTTAGATGTTGTTGGATGGGATGGCTATTTATATCCGTGGGTATTTAATGTAGAGGATTTTGAACCAATTACAGGGCGCATTCATCAGCCACCGCCAGTACATCAAACATTTGAAGGGCATAATTTTGTTATTTGCTCTTTCGTACCACGTTTATACGATTATCATCCAGAGTCAATTCCGGCACCATATTATCATAGTAATGTTAATAGTGATGAAGTTCTTTACTATGTAGAAGGAAACTTTATGAGTCGCAAAGGTGTGGAAGAAGGTTCTATTACACTTCATCCGAGCGGAATTCCCCATGGGCCGCATCCGGGGAAAACAGAGGCAAGTATAGGGAAGAAAGAGACACTTGAATTAGCTGTTATGATAGACACATTCCGTCCGCTTCGTATTGTAAAACAAGCACATGAAACAGAAGATGAAAAGTATATGTATAGCTGGATTGAACAAGGTTCATATACTGTGAAATAAGTAAAAAAAGGCATGCTCTCAATAAGGGAGCATGCCTTTTTTGTGGAATCGACATGTATAATAATACCAAAAAGAGTTGTCGAAAGATATATAGAAAGAATGATAAGGATAGTGCATATTCAGAAGAATTTCTACTTGTTTCGACAAAAGTATTGACTAGGAAAAGCGTAATGAGTAAAATAAAAAAGCGAATTAAAAATTTTCAGAAAATTTAAAACTTGGAGGAGTGAAAGATGAAGCAAATTTTTCAAAAGAAGCCAATTGCAAAGTTAATGCAAGAAAGTAAGCAAAAAACGTTAGCAAGAACATTGGGCGCGCTAGATTTAACTATGCTTGGAATCGGAGCAATTGTTGGAACTGGTATTTTTGTTCTAACGGGTGTTGTGGCAGCGAAACATTCTGGGCCAGCTATTATATTATCATTTGCGATTGCCGCGCTAGCTTGTGCCTTTGCTGCATTTTGTTATGCTGAATTTGCTTCTTCAGTTCCTGTCTCGGGCAGTGTGTATACGTATACATACGCGACGATGGGGGAAGTATTCGCATTTTTAATTGGCTGGGACTTAATGCTTGAATATTTACTTGCTACATCTGCTGTAGCAAACGGTTGGTCTGCATATTTTCAATCTTTATTAAAGGGGTTTGGAATCCACATTCCGACTATTCTCTCCTCGGCTCCTGGTACAGGAAAGGGTGGGATAATTGATCTACCTGCAGTTCTAATTATTTTAGTGATGACAGTTCTTTTATCTAGAGGTGTTCGTGAAAGTGCACGAGTAAATAACGTTATGGTATTTATTAAAATAGCAGTTGTTCTTATTTTTATTTTTGCTGGTTTTAATTATGTGAAACCTGAAAACTGGACGCCTTTTATGCCATTTGGTTTAGATGGTGTAATGGCTGGAGCGGCCACAGTATTCTTTGCATTTATAGGATTTGATGCAGTTTCAACAGCGGCAGAAGAAGTGAAACGTCCGCAACGTGATTTACCAATTGGTATTATTGCATCGTTATTAATTTGTACAGTTCTTTATATCGTTGTTTCGCTTATTTTGACAGGAATTGTTCCATACGGCCAGCTAAATATATCAGATCCAGTTGCTTTTGCACTGCAATTTATTGGACAAGATGGCTTAGCGGGGGTAATTTCAGTAGGAGCAATTACAGGGATTACAACAGTAATGCTAGTTATGATGTATGGGCAAGTTCGTGTTTCTTATGCGATGAGCCGAGATGGTTTATTACCGAAGCGTCTTGCTAAAGTTCATCCGAAATTTAAAACGCCATTTTTAAATACATGGACAACGGGAATTATTGCGGCACTGATTTCAGGATTAATAGATTTAAATGTTTTAGCACATCTTGTAAACATGGGGACATTGTCAGCATTTGCACTCGTAGCTGTTGCGGTAATTGTAATGAGAAGAACCCATCCAGACTTACCAAGGGCATTTAAGGCTCCGCTTGTACCATTTTTACCAGCGTTAACAGTGATTTTCTGTTTATACTTAATGCTTCAATTATCGGGGACAGCATGGATTAGTTTTGGGATATGGATGGTTATTGGTATAGCGGTTTACTTCTTATATAGCCGAAAACATAGTGCTTTAAATAATAGTAAAAAAGAAGAAGATGTTGCGAATTTATAAGCGAAAAAAATCCATTCTAATTCTGTTAGAATGGATTTTTATTTGAAAATTTACATTTTTATGAATTTATTATAAGATAATTGTTGGCTAACTAAAGGAGTGAAATGATGAAAAATACGTGGCGTGAGTTAAGGGAGATGGACCGTAACGTATGGATTCGATTTATTGGAGAGACGTTAAATGGAATTGCAATGATGATGTTAATGCCTTTTTTTGCATTATATTTAAAAGATAAGGTAGATTCGTTGTTGGAAGTTGGGGTTATTATGGCGCTTTCTCCAATTGCTGCGAGCTTTGGTTCACTTATAGGAGGGAGAATTGCTGACATATATGGAAGAAAGCCGATTATGATATTTTCTATGGCAAGTAATGCATTATTAATGCTCGGTTTTCTATTTATAGAAGGATTTATTCCATATGCAATTTTATCTATTTTTTTAGGATTGAGTAATTCTTTATTTCATCCAGCTGCATCAGCTATGGTCGCAGATGTAACGGCACCAGAAAAAAGAACAGAGGCATATGGTTTATTACGAATGGGACACAATATAGGTGCTGCGATTGGTCCGATAATGGGAGCATCAGTAGTTGTGTTGTCAAAGAATCTTGTGTTTATTATTGCCTCTTCTACAATGCTATTTTATGCGTTACTTGTATTACTTCTTATTCAAGAGACGATGCCAAAGAGGACAGATAAGGAAGAACATAAAGAAAAGGAATCTGGGGCAGTTTGGAAAATTGTCATGCGAGATAAGGCATTAATGATTTACTTATTAGCAGGTATTATCATTTCGATGGGGTTTTCTCAAACAGAAGGCATGTTGCCACTACATTTTGATAACGAAATGAAGCGTATTTTTGGAGCGAATAATCCATATCCATATTTAATGGCGTTAAACGGACTATTAGTTGTTTTATTCCAATTTCAAATTTCAAAATGGGCTACGGATAAACCAGTCGGGAAGACGATGTTATATGGTGCATGTTTGTTCGGGATTGGATTATTTTTTATAGGGTGGTTACCGAAGTGGTTTGGAGAGTTTAATACAAATGCTACAGTTATTTTAATAACACTACTGTTCGTTTATGCTATATATACGTTAGGTGAGATGATTATGTCGCCTGTACAGATGACATTTGTAGCAAACTTGGCCCCTGAGCATTTGAGAGGGACTTATATGGGCGCTGCAAGTTTGCAGTGGATTACAGGAAGCGCATTTGGTCCACTTTTGGGAGGCTTTTTATTAGATCGATTACTTGGCCACTTGCTATTTACAATTTTAGCTGTAGGATGTGTAGTTGCAGGTATTGTATATATTTCTTTAGATCGCCTTGTTGAGCAAAGGCAAAAAGATACACTAACCAAACAATCTTCTTAGTAAATAGGTGACATACACAAAAAAGGGGATTTCTACATATTTTAGGTACATAACTAGATAGGATTACCATTTCATTTTAAAATTCACCTTTGTATAGTAGTGGAATAGAAAAAGTGTAGAAAACCAATAAGTAGTGTCATTTAATTATTTGTGGAAGTTACATTTTATTTCAAATAGGAACTACCTATTTTTATAAAAAGTGCTAAAATAGAAAAATGAAAACAATTGGTTAGGGTGATTTCAGTGACAAAAATTAAATTAGGTTTATTATATGGTGGAAAATCAGCTGAGCATCAAGTTTCGTTACAGACGGCTCTTGCTGCTATTAAAGCGTTAAATCAAGATAAATTCGAGATTCATCCAATTTATATTACAGAACAAGGTCAATGGGTACGTGGTGAGCGTATTGAAGGTGAAGTAACAGATGTTGAAGCTTTAAAAATGAGTAGTGCAGAAAATGCGATTTCTCCGTTATCATTAAGTACAGAGATTATTCCATCTGCAGCTTCTGAGGAAAACGCTATTGACGTTATTTTCCCATTACTACATGGACCAAACGGTGAAGATGGAACGGTTCAAGGATTATTAGAATTGATGAATATTCCTTATGTAGGAAATGGTGTTCTAGCATCATCTGCTGGTATGGATAAAGTTGTTATGAAAAACATCTTTGCAGAGGCTGGTTTAAAACAAGCAAAATATGCGTCTTTCATTCGCAGTGCATGGGAAAAAGATCGCCAGGAAGCTTATTCTAAAGTAGAAGATAAGTTAGGATATCCTTGTTTCGTAAAACCAGCAAACCTTGGTTCAAGTGTTGGTATTAATAAGTGTAAAAATCGTGAAGAACTTGAGAATGCATTTGTAGAGGCATTCCAATTTGATCGCAAAATTATTGTAGAAGAAAATATTGTAGGTCGTGAAGTAGAAGTTGGGGTACTAGGTAATGATGAGCCGAAATGTTCAGTTGTAGGTGAAATCGTTCCGAAAAAGGACTTCTATGATTATAAGTCGAAATATATCGATGGTGATACGGCGTTAATTATTCCAGCTGAAATGACAGAAGAAGAATCTGATGTGATTAAGCGTGATGCAATTATTGCGTTCCAATCATTAGATGGTGCAGGCTTAACGCGAGCTGATTTCTTCTTAACGAAAGACGGAGAAGTGTATATTAACGAAGTAAACACTATGCCAGGATTTACACCGTTTAGTATGTTCCCTCTATTATGGCAACATACTGGGTTACCGTATCCAGAGTTAATCGAAGAGTTAATTCGTTTAGCGATTGAACGTCACGAAGAAAAACAAAAAATTAAATATACAATCTAACAAAAAAAGGAGGAAGCACTATTCGTAGGAATAGTGCTTCCTCTATGTAAGGAGCGTTTCTATATGATAAAGCGAATGTTAAAGCAAGTAGAACAGATGGTAAATGGTACTGGATTAGCAGAGCAATATGAGGGAACTATTATTCAAGGCGTGTCTATTGATACGAGAAAAATTGAAAAAGGAAACTTATATGTTCCGATTCAAGGGGAGCGTTTTGATGGACATGCTTTTGTAGATAAAGCAGTTGAAAATGGAGCTGTAGCTACATTGTGGATGAAAGATGTAGCAAACCCACCCGAGAATCTTCCGGTTATTTTTGTAGAAGATACGCTATCTGCACTGCAAATGTTAGCGAAAAACTATCGCGATCAATTGGATGTTAAAGTTGTTGGTGTGACAGGTAGTAACGGTAAAACATCCACGAAAGATATTGTGACAAGTATTCTCGCGACTAAGTTCAAAGTTCAAAAAACAGAAGGAAATTTCAATAACCATATTGGGTTACCTCTCACTATTTTAAACTTAGAAGAAAATACAGAAGTAGCTGTATTAGAAATGGGTATGTCAAGCCGAGGAGAGATTGAATTTTTATCTAAGTTAGCTCGTCCTAATGCAGCTATCATTACGAATATTGGTGAAGCACATTTAATGGATTTAGGATCTCGTGAGGCCATTGCTGAAGCGAAATTAGAAATTGTTACAGGGTTACAAGAAGGTGGCGTGTTCGTATATAATGGAGATGAGCCGTTATTAACGAATCGTGTTCCTGAAATGAATTTAGCAGCGGAAACAGTTACGTTTGGTGATGCAAGAGCCAACGATTACTATCCAACAACTGTAACATTACAGGCAACTGGGACACATTTTAAAATGAATAGAGATGAAAATATTTCATTCTACCTACCGGTGTTAGGGAAACATAATGTGTACAATACACTTGCTTCAATGGCAATTGCGACACATTTTGGTGTGACGTGGGAAGAAATGAAACAAGGTTTAGTAACACTTCAAATGACGGGCATGCGTATGGAGATTGTAAAAACAGATAGTGGATTAACAATTATCAACGATGCTTATAATGCAAGTCCGACGGCTATGGAGGCAGCGTTCCATTTAATGAATGGTTTAGATGGGTTTACTAAAAAAATCGTTGTGCTTGGTGATATGTTAGAACTTGGAAATCAAGAAGTGCAGTTCCATTATGAGGTAGGTAAATTAATCGATCCAGCAAAAATCTCACATGTATTCACATACGGTAGATTAGGAGCTCAAATTGCTGAAGGAGCAAAAATTAATTTCCCTAATGAACGTGTAAAGGCGTATGATAATAAAGAAGAGTTAGTAAGAGATTTACAAGCAGTAGTCGATGCGAAAGATGTTGTATTAATAAAAGCATCTCGCGGTATGAAATTAGAAGAAGTAATTACGATGTTGAAATAATTGGTGTATATAAATAGGGATGATAGTCACGAAAATAGAAGAAACTTATAATAAGCGCTTACAGTAAATGATAAAAAAATAAAAGTAAAGAAAAAGGCCCTGAATATAAAATAAGGTAACAGTTGGGTTTGCTTTTTACACATACAAAACTTATAATTGATAAAGTGTAATAACGTTTAGAAGTATTTTCGTGAAGAATATACGCCCGGTTATATACGTGAGCATTCAGGAAAAGGGCTTTTCCGCAAATTCGGAAAACGCCTTTTTTTAAATGATAAGTATAGGATAGAAAAGGAGAAGTAACATTGACAACATTTCGAGAATTAGGATTAAGTGAGTCTTTACTGCAATCGGTTGAAAGTATGGGCTTTGAAGAGGCTACGCCGATTCAAGCTGAAACAATTCCACATGCATTGCAAGGTAAGGATATTATTGGGCAAGCGCAAACAGGTACAGGGAAAACAGCAGCATTCGGATTACCACTATTAGATAAAGTGGATACAAATAAAGAAGCAGTTCAAGGTATTGTTATCGCGCCAACGCGTGAATTAGCAATTCAAGTTGGAGAAGAGCTATACAAAATTGGTAAACATAAACGTGTTCGTATTCTACCAATTTATGGTGGTCAAGATATTAACCGCCAAATTCGTGCTCTAAAAAAACACCCACACATTATTGTTGGTACGCCGGGTCGTATTTTAGATCATATTAACCGTAAAACACTTCGCTTACAAAACGTAGAGACTGTTGTTCTTGATGAAGCGGATGAAATGTTAAACATGGGCTTCATTGAAGATATTGAAGCGATTTTAACAGATGTGCCAGAAACACATCAAACATTATTATTCTCAGCGACAATGCCAGATCCAATCCGTCGTATTGCTGAGCGTTTCATGACTGAGCCTCAACACATTAAAGTAAAAGCAAAAGAAGTAACAATGCCAAACATTCAGCAGTTCTATTTAGAAGTGCAAGAAAAGAAAAAGTTTGACGTGTTAACACGCTTACTAGATATTCAATCTCCAGAGCTTGCGATCGTATTCGGTCGTACAAAGCGTCGTGTTGATGAATTATCAGAAGCATTAAACTTACGTGGTTATGCAGCAGAAGGTATTCATGGTGACTTAACACAGGCGAAACGTATGTCTGTATTACGTAAATTTAAAGAAGGTGCTATTGAAGTTCTTGTTGCAACAGACGTTGCTGCACGTGGTCTTGATATTTCAGGCGTAACACACGTATACAACTTCGATATCCCACAAGATCCAGAATCATACGTTCACCGTATCGGTCGTACTGGCCGTGCAGGTAAAAAAGGTATTGCAATGTTATTTGTAACACCACGTGAATCAGGACAATTAAAAAATATCGAGCGTACAACAAAGCGTAAAGTTGATCGTATGGAAGCACCGACACTTGATGAGGCATTAGAAGGTCAACAACGTTTAATCGCTGAAAAACTTCAAAGCACAATCCAAAATGAGAACTTATCATACTACAAGCGTATTGCAGAAGAAATGTTAGAAGAGAATGACTCTGTAACAGTAGTAGCTGCTGCTTTAAAAATGATGACTAAAGAGCCGGATACAACTCCGATCGCTTTAACATCAGAACCACCAGTTGTTTCAAGAGGTGGCGGTTCTAAAAAACGTGGCGGTAACGGAGGCGGATACCGTGATGGTAACCGTAATCGTAGTCGTGACGGACGTGGCGGTGGCGATGGTCGTAACCGTGATGGACGTAATCGTGACGGAAACCGTGATCGCAATCGTGATGGAAACCGTGATCGTAATCGTGATGGTGGCAGTCGTGGTCGTAGAGGTGAAGGTCAAGGTCGCCCAGGATCTTCAAATGGACGCGGCGAAAGAAAACATCATAGCCGTCCACAAGCTTAATAAAAAAGAGAATGCCCTTTGTTGGCATTCTCTTTTTTTATTTCTGTAATTGTGCATACTACATAGTAGTTATGATAGAAAAGGGGCTGTTATATGCTTGTAAGGCTTGGTTACGTTGCGATGAGTGTGCATTTGAAGAATGCATCCCCATCTCAAACGATGACGTACGCACAGTTTCAGAAAATAGATGATCGTGATGCTGCAATTCGTAAACTTGAAAGAATTGCTAATTCCAATTTGGAAAATTGTTTACGTTTATTAAAGCATAATAAGGGACATGACATATCTTTCTTTCGGCTTAGTTCTAAGCTCATTCCTTTAGCGAATCATGAGGAATTGCTAGAGTGGAACTATATTCGTCCTTTAAAAGAAAAATTGAAAGAATTAGGTGAATATGCAATTCATATGAATATGCGAATTGATTTCCATCCAGATCATTTTGTTGTACTAAATTCACCTGAGGAGAGTGTTTTTAAACAATCTGTAAAGACATTGCAGATGCACAAAAAATTATTAAAAGGCATGGGGATTGAACATAAGCAACGATGTGTACTACATGTTGGAGGAGGGTATAAAGATAAAGAACTTGCATTAGAGCGTTTTATAGAGAATTGGTCTAATGTCCCAAGGGGTATTCAAGAAATGATTATATTAGAAAATGATGATACAACTTTTACGTTAGAGGAAACATTATATTTAGGAGAAAAATTAGATATTCCCGTCGTGTTTGATTTGCATCACCATATGATGAATAATGAGCAAGAAGATTGGTATGAAGATTGGGCACGTGTTGTTCATACGTGGGAAACATCTTTGTTACCGGTTAAAATGCATATCTCTAGCCCTAGAGAGGGAAAAGATCCAAGAGCTCATGCAGATTATATTAATGTAGACGCATTTTTATCTTTTTTAAGAAGGATAAAGGGAAGTGTTCCGCAAATTGATTGTATGATTGAGGCGAAGATGAAGGATGAGTCTTTATTTCAATTAATGAGGGATTTAAACGAACAGGTAGATGTAGAAATTATCGATGGTGCAAGCTTTTATATTAAATAAGCTTTGCACCATCGTTTTTTTTTGTTAAAAAGGGAGTTAAAATGCCGCCGGTTATTAGACCTGTTAAATGACTGATCGGATTGGCGGAAGGATTAAAGAAAGTAAATAACAGTAATAGAAGTATCACAATTGAGAAAATGGCAATTTCTTTTGGTTTTGAAGAGCGGTATCGATTGTACAATAAAAATAATTGTGCGCCTAATAGTCCGAAAATACCACCTGATGCACCTGCGTGAATATATTCAGGAGGCATAATAATATAAGAAGAAATATTTCCGGAAATTCCAGAAAGAAAAAATAGAATAAAAAAAGAAAAGTGTCCGAGTTGCTTTTCGATAGAAGAACCAAGTGCAAACAAAAAAATACTATTAGAAAGAAAATGTTGTAAGTCTACGTGTACCAGAAGGGAAGTTATGACACGCCACCATTCTCCTTTAGCGATATATTCATTAGAGGCTGCCAGTGGGAAGAGGAAAAAGTCGCCTAATATCATCATGACTAAGTGAATAAAAAGTAAGGTGAGAATAGTCGGTTGTAAAGAAATTTGAGTAGATCTTATTAGCATACGGTTACTATCACCCCTTTTGCATCAGAAAGATTCTCTGTTATTCTTATCAATATGAAAGAAGAAAGTTAAATAGAAGAAGGGGATTTTGAAATGATTATAGGGATTGGAATCGATATTATTGAATTAAATCGTATTGAAAAAATGCTAGATGGAAAGCTTAAATTTATGGAACGTATTTTAACAGAAAATGAACGTAATGTTGCTATGGAGCTGAAAGGAAGTCGTCTTACAGAGTTTGTAGCTGGAAGGTTTGCAGCGAAAGAGGCGTATTCAAAAGCTGTAGGTACTGGTATCGGGAAAGAAGTGAGCTTTTTAGATATTGAAGTGAAAAATGATGAAAGAGGTAAGCCGATTCTGATTACAAGTGCAGAGTGTGTTGTTCATTTATCAATTAGTCATAGTAAGGAATTTGCTGTTGCTCAAGTTGTTTTAGAAAGCTCGTCACGCTAGTCTGCATATTTTATATCTTTGTCTCATATATTTGAGGTAGCGATAAGGAAGGTACATCTTCCATTCATTTATAGGGGCAAAGGGGCTGAAGTGATGAAAAGGCGTCTGTTTTTAGTTCTTGTCGGTTTGTTGACCGTTTTTGTGTTGGCGGGTTGTGTGGAAAAGAAACAAGATGATGTCGTGAGAGATTTAGAGGCGAAAGTAAAAGGGATGAAAAGTTATCAAGCTGAAGCGAAATTATCTATTAAAACAGGAAATGAGCCTCAGGAGTATAATGTAGAGATTTGGCATAAGGAACCGTCTTTTTATCGTGTGAATTTAAAGAATGCAAAAAAAGATCAGAGCCAAATCATTTTAAGAAATGAAGAAGGTGTATTTGTATTAACGCCAGCACTTAATAAGAGCTTCCGTTTTCAAAGTGATTGGCCGCAAAATAGCAGCCAGGCTTATTTATATGAATCACTTGTAAGAGATATTTTGCAGGATAAGAAAAACCTTACTTTCGAGAAAATAGATAAGTATTATATTTTTAAAACAAAAACAAACTATCAACATCAAAATATGTTGCCGAAACAAGAGATTACGCTGAAGAAGAGCGATTTGACTCCAGTTTCAGTGAAGTTAATGGATAATGATCAAAATGTTCTTGTAAAAGTAGATTTCTCTAAGGTGAAATTCGATGCGAAATTTGATAAAGGTGCATTTGATACGAAACAAAATATGTCTAGAGCGCAGGTAGATGTTCAAACAACAGCGAAAGAAGACAAACCGTTTGCTATTTTGTATCCACTTGATACACCGCAAGGTATGACTCTGCAAGATGAAAAAGAGTTGAAGACAGACAGTGGCAAGCGTGCGATACTCACATACACTGGAAATAAGAAATCCTTTACTTTAATACAAGAAAAGGCAAAAGTTGCAGAGGCTTCATCAGCGGTAAGTGTAAGTGGAGAACCAGTTGATCTTGGGTTTACGATTGGTGCATTGACGAAAGACTCTGTAACGTGGTCGCATAACGGAGTAGAATATATGCTCGTGTCTAAAGGTTTAGAGCCGAAGGAGCTACTAATGGTTGCTCGTTCAGTTACAGCGAAGCAGGTGAAGTAGACTTCTTAGACGTGGTGATATATGTGCACCACGTCTTTTCTTAGTTTGAAGGTGGATTTCATAAAAGAAGCATATAAAAGAATAAGCTTCGCATATCGTGTATAAGGAAGTGTATTTATGGAAGAAGCACCATTTTACCGTGACACTTGGGTGGAAGTGGATTTAGATGCCATTTATAACAACGTTACACATATTAAAGAGTTCATCCCAAGTGATGTAGAGATTTTTGCTGTAGTTAAAGCAAACGCGTATGGGCACGATTATGTACCGGTGGCTAAAACGGCATTAGAAGCGGGTGCAACAAGGTTAGCTGTGGCTTTTTTAGATGAAGCTTTAGTGCTTCGGAGGGCTGGTATTACTGTGCCGATTTTAGTGTTAGGTCCCTCGCCGCCGCGTGATGTAAATGTAGCTGCTGAAAATGATGTAGCGCTAACTGTTTTTCAAAAAGAATGGGTGGACGAAGCAATTAAACTTTGGGATGGTTCATCTGTGATGAAATTCCATATTAACTTTGATAGTGGTATGGGGAGAATTGGAATACGTGAAAGAAAAGAACTGAAAGCATTTTTAAAGAGTTTAGAAGGTGCACCGTTTTTAGAGTTAGAAGGAGTATACACGCATTTTGCAACGGCAGATGAGGTAGAGACTTCGTATTTTGATAAGCAATATAACACGTTCTTAGAGCAGTTAAGTTGGTTGAAAGAATTCGGAGTGGATCCTAAGTTTGTCCATACAGCTAATAGTGCTGCCACGTTACGTTTTCAAGGGATTACATTTAATGCAGTGCGAATTGGGATTGCAATGTATGGATTATCTCCTTCTGTAGAAATACGTCCTTTTTTACCATTTGAATTAGAACCGGCGCTATCACTGCATACGAAAGTAGCTCATATTAAACAGGTGATTAAAGGTGATGGAATTAGTTATAACGTCACTTATCGAACGAAAACTGAAGAATGGATCGCGACTGTAGCGATTGGTTATGCAGATGGATGGCTTAGAAGATTACAAGGATTTGAAGTGCTTATAAATGGTAAAAGGGTACCGATTGTAGGGCGAGTAACAATGGATCAGTTCATGATTCATCTTCCTTGTGAAGTGCCGCTTGGTACGAAAGTTACGCTTATTGGAAGGCAGGGAGATGAGTATATTAGCGCTACAGAGGTTGCGGAATATTCAGGGACTATTAATTATGAAATTATTGCAACGATCAGTTTCCGTGTGCCAAGAATATTTATACGGAATGGTAAGGTTGTAGAGATAATTAATTACTTGAACAATATATAGAAGGTAGTATGATTGCTTCTTGTCATTGGAGTGACTGTTCATTGCTGGATAATAAGCTCTTTTTGATGAGAAGCTTTTTACTTATAATCATTTTTTATATAAGTTACACGTAAGTTTTGAAGAGGAGTTCTATTGTTTTTAGTTAGTTATGAGATAAAAAATTTAAGAAGATGAATGTTTTGTTTATGAATTGGAAAACATAAGCAAGGAATAAGGAAGTCTTTGCAACAGGCTCCATACAATGGTATTATTACAATAGGTGTCATATATATATTTGGGTGTGTAGTTGACGGTGGAGGTGTATTTTTGTGTCCGAATCAAGTGTAACTACTGAAATCGTGGTTCGGTTGCCAAAGCAAATGGTAACGGAATTGGACGGAATTGGAAAACAAGAGAATAAGAATCGCCATGAACTAATTTGCCAGGCAACACAATTGTTATTGCGTCAACATAAGACGAAGAAACGCTACCAACATGAATCAATGCGACGTGGGTATATTGAAATGGGAAAAATTAATCTTGGTATTGCATCTGAAGCTTTCTTAGCGGAGTATGAAGCAGCTCATACAGTAGAACGCTTAGTTAGCGGGGGGTAATATTTTGATTGTAAAACGCGGCGACGTGTATTTTGCAGACCTTTCCCCAGTTGTTGGTTCTGAGCAAGGAGGCGTTCGTCCGGTTCTTGTCATTCAAAATGACATCGGAAATCGTTTTAGTCCAACGGTGATTGTAGCGGCTATTACTGCACAGATTCAAAAAGCGAAATTACCCACTCATGTGGAAATTGATGCGAAAAAGTATGGTTTTGAGAGAGATTCTGTTATTTTACTTGAGCAGATTCGAACAATCGATAAGCAACGCTTAACGGACAAAATCACTCATTTAGATGAAGTGATGATGAGTCGTGTAGATGAAGCGTTACAAATTAGTTTAGGACTAATAGATTTTTAAATCGGCAGTTTAAGTTGCTCTCTTTGAAGGGCAACTTTTTTTATTATAGAGGAGGTTACGGTTGTATATGGAAATGGTAGATAATCGACAAGCGTTAATGAAAATGTTAGTGAAAGAATTAGGCTTTAGCGAAAAGCAAGTTCGTCATGTTATTCAATTAACAGAAGAAGGTAACACAGTTCCATTTATTGCTCGTTACCGAAAAGAATGGACAGGCTCTTTAGATGAGGTGCAAATTCGTGCGATTTTAGAGAGATGGCAATATATGATGCAACTTGAAGATAGGAAGGAAGAAGTTATTCGTCTTATTGATGAGAAGGGAAAACTGACAGGAGAGCTGAGACAGCAAATTGTTAAAGCTACAAAGTTGCAGGAAGTAGAAGATTTATATCGTCCATATAAAGAGAAAAGAAGAACGAAAGCAACGATTGCAAAAGAAAAAGGGTTAGGACCGTTAGCTGAATGGTTGTTGTTATATAAGAAAGAAGATCCGGCTAAAAAGGCAGTGGAATTTATTAATGCAGAGAAAGAAGTGCAATCTGCAGAAGAAGCTTTACAAGGTGCACAAGACATTATTGCAGAAATGATTTCAGATGAAGCTACATATCGTAGTTGGATTCGAAATATTACTTTTAGAAAAGGTATTATGTCTTCGTCTGTAAAAGGTGAAGAAAAAGATGAAAAGAATATATATGAAATGTATTACAGTTATGAAGAACCATTGCAAAAAGTAGTACCACATCGTGTATTAGCAATGAATCGCGGTGAGAAAGAAGATATATTGAGAGTTTCTGTTGTCCCACCAGTAGATGAGATATTAAATTTCTTATATAAGAAAGTAATTCGTGATAACGATTCTAAAAGTGCGCATTATGTACAATTAGCGATTGAAGATGGTTATAAACGATTAATTCAATCTTCAATTGAAAGAGAAATTCGTAAAGAATTAACAGAAACAGCTGAAGAACAAGCGATACATATTTTCTCTGAGAACTTACGTAACTTATTATTACAACCTCCGATGAAAGGGAAAGTCGTGCTAGCAGTAGACCCGGCATATAGAACTGGTTGTAAATTATCTGTAGTAGATGATACGGGGAAAGTACTACATATTGATGTTATTTATCCGCATCCGCCTGTTCGTAAATATGATGACGCAAAAACGAAAGTTCTTTCTATTATAGATAAATATCAAGTTGAAATGATTGCAATTGGTAATGGGACAGCATCTAGAGAAACAGAGGAATTTATAGTAGATGTATTACAAAGTGTGAAACAGGAAGTCTTTTATATTATTGTAAATGAAGCGGGTGCTAGTGTATATTCAGCTTCTGATTTAGCTCGTGAAGAATTCCCGAATTTACAGGTTGAAGAGAGAAGTGCCGTTTCTATTGGAAGACGTCTGCAAGATCCACTGGCTGAACTTGTGAAAATTGATCCTAAATCAGTTGGGGTTGGACAATACCAACATGATGTATCTCAAAAGAGATTGAATGAGTCATTAACATTTGTAGTAGAGACAGCTGTTAACCAAGTTGGGGTTAATGTAAATACGGCTTCGGTTGCATTGTTACAATATGTTTCAGGTTTATCGAAAACTGTTGCGAAAAATATTGTGGCAAAGAGAGAAGAGGATGGGAAATTCACAAAGCGCACGGAATTAAAGAAAATCCCACGTTTAGGTGCAAAGACGTACGAACAATGTATAGGTTTCTTGCGTATATTAGAAGGAGCGAATCCATTAGATCGAACAGGTATTCATCCCGAACAATATAAAAATGTTGAATTGTTATTGAAGAGTTTAGGGTTATCGATAGATGACGTAGGACAACCGCAATTACAAAAGAGATTGGAAGAAGTAGAGATTTCTAAGTTGTCTCAAGAAACGGGGGTTGGGGAGCCGACGTTAGTTGATATTATAGATGCGCTCATTAGCCCAGAACGAGATATGAGGGATGAGTTGCCTAAACCACTTCTGAAAAAAGGGATTTTGAAATTAGAAGATTTAAAACGTGGTATGGAACTAGAAGGAACAGTGCGTAACGTTGTTGATTTTGGTGCTTTTGTTGATGTAGGCGTAAAGCAAGATGGTTTAGTGCATATTTCTAAGCTTAGTAAACAGTTTGTAAAGCATCCGTTAGATGTTGTATCAGTAGGACAAATTGTAAAAGTATGGGTAGATGATATTGATACAAAAAAAGGACGCGTTGCACTATCTATGTTGCCGATTGAATAGTAAGAGAAGAGAGCAGATGAAACTGCTCTTTTTTTATAGAATAAAAAGTGTAATGGATTATGAGTTTTGATGTATTTTGCTATAATAAAACCAGCATTCATTTAGCAATTTAATTTGATACCGGTTTTTTTCGAAATATGCACGTTGCATCTGTTTTTTTAGCCACGTAGGCATAGGAATCCCTCCTTGTTTAATCCTACTCTCAAAAATCTAAAGTGCTATTGATGAGAGGTTGGTGAGTGGATTTCTATTCATGTTGTGTTTTTAGAAACCACGCGTCTTGAATGAGGATGGGTATATGTACTATTTAATATATGTATAAGAAGCGTGAAAAGTGTAAAAATATTTTTTTGTTTAGGAGGAATGAGAATGGGCGAGGGAGAAATTCAACGGCTAGTGGAAGAAGTATCGCTACAATACTTCGGAATGCCGTTTTTACATAAAGCAACGTTCAATAGTAGGCTGCGTACAACTGGTGGGCGTTATTTGTTGAAGAGTCACAATGTTGAACTGAATTATCGATATTACGAAATGTATGGTAAGGAGGAGTTAATCGGAATCATCAAACATGAACTGTGTCATTATCACTTGTATATTACAGGAAGAGGGTATAAGCACAGGGACAGAGATTTTCGTGAGTTGTTAAAGAAAGTTGATGCACCTCGTTTTTGTAAACGAATGATTAATGAAGAGAAGGAAAAAAAGATTTATAAGTATGAATGTATGGAGTGTTTACTTCAATATGTAAGAAGGCGTCAAATAAATACAAAAAGATATGTCTGCGGAAAGTGTAAAGGGAAACTCAAACCGATATCGAAAACATCTTGACAGTAAAAACGCAATCCAGTATATTATAAACATGTCACGTTTGAACAAGATGTTGTTAAAAACTTCTTGACTTACAGAAAGAATTTTTATAAGATACAAATTGTCTTCATTATTCCGCAGTAGCTCAGTGGTAGAGCTATCGGCTGTTAACCGATCGGTCGTAGGTTCGAGTCCTACCTGCGGAGCCATACAGAGAAGTACCCAAGTGGCTCAAGGGGCTCCCCTGCTAAGGGAGTAGATCGCTAACGCGGTGCGAGGGTTCGAATCCCTTCTTCTCTGCCATACATATTGGCCCGTTGGTCAAGTGGTTAAGACACCGCCCTTTCACGGCGGTAACACGGGTTCGAATCCCGTACGGGTCACCACTTCGGAGGATTAGCTCAGCTGGGAGAGCACCTGCCTTACAAGCAGGGGGTCGGCGGTTCGATCCCGTCATCCTCCACCATATGAATTTTATATGAATAGTATTATCGCGGGGTGGAGCAGT
>NZ_JALNUG010000023.1:0-87472 GCF_026540675.1 Bacillus sp. GC_Bacil_1 | reverse complement strand
CCGCGCTGAATACCATATTTCATCGCAGCACCGATACCGCCACCTACAGCTGAATCTAAACCGAATGCACCTTTAAAGATTTCCGTAAACACATCTGGTATTAAATAGAAGTTTTTAATGACAACAAAAATAGCTACTGCAATATAAATAAGCGCCATTGGCGGAACAATCATTTCCGACATACGTGCAATACTTTTTACACCACCAAAAATAATAACCCCAACTAATGCAGCTAATACAATACCAACAATATAACGCTCTAAGCCAAATGCATTTTCAAACGCTAATGTTACTGTATTTGCTTGTACTGAGTTGAAAATTAAACCGTAACTAATTGTAATCAGAACAGAGAACCAAATCCCCATCCAACGTTTATTTAAACCTTTTTCCATATAATAAGCAGGACCACCGCGGAAGCCACTGCCATCTTTTATTTTATAAATTTGCGCAAGCGTACTTTCTACGAAACTTGAAGACGCACCGATAATCGCAATAACCCACATCCAAAATACAGCTCCAGGTCCTCCCATAGAAATAGCTAACGCTACACCAGCTAAGTTCCCGATACCAATACGAGCTGCAGAACTCATACAAAATGCTTGGAACGATGATACGCTGCCCTTTTTACGTGTCTTGCCAGTTAGTCCATCACTCATTAAACGAATCATTTCCCCTAAATGAGTAAGTTGTACGAATTTTAATTTAATAGAAAAATAAAGCCCTAAACCAATTAACATTGCAATAAGAATATATGACCAAAGAATCGTATTCGTTGATGAAACGAATTGTTCCAAAATATTCATACAATTAACCCCTCCTTTTCTCCATAAAACGAATTATATTTAAAAAACATTCAAAAATCAACATTTTTCGACAATTTGCAATTTCCAAATATTAGCCAAGCGCGAAGTAACAATATCTTTATGACTCTCCTCCCTCTAACTGTGCATACTAAAACAAAAAATAAATCTACAAACTACCCCATTGACAAAAACACCAACCTGTAACTATAATGATTACAACATGTTGTAACAAACTTAATTACAATACATTCATTCACTTTCAGATATACAATTTAACAAAACACTTTGGAGGGATTTATTATGAAAATCGGAATTATCGGAGCAACTGGTAAAGCAGGAAGTCGTATTTTAAAAGAAGCATTAGATCGTGGACATGAAGTAACTGCAATCGTAAGAAACGCCGCAAAAATTACAGAAGAAAACGTAAAAGTTTTAGAAAAAGACGTATTTTCTCTTACATCTAACGACCTACAAGCATTCGACGTAGTTGTAAATGCATTTGGCGCTCCAGCAGGACAAGAACACCTTCACGTAGATGCAGGAAACGTACTAATTGAAGCTATGAAAGGTACACCTAATACAAAATTACTTGTAGTTGGTGGCGCTGGAAGCTTATTTGTAGACGAAGAGAAAACAACACGTGTATTTGAGACACCAGGTTTCCCAGGCGAATACCTTGCAACAGCTCAAAACCAAGGTAAAAACTTAGAAATCTTACAACAAACAAACGATATTACTTGGACATTCATCAGCCCTTCTGCACTATTTGCATTAGGAAAACGTACTGGTTCTTACAAAGCTGGCAAAGACAATCTTCTTGTGAACGCAAAAGGTGATAGCTACGTAAGTTACGAAGACTTCGCAGTTGTAGCACTTGATGAAATCGAAAACCCAAAACATGTAAACGAACGCTTCACAGTAGTTTCTGAAGCTGAATAATAAAAAAAGCTCGTAAAACATTATGTTTTACGAGCTTTTTCTTATTATTGCACTTGCTCTAATCCATTTTGAGTAATCTTAAAGGATATTTCTTGCCCCTTCATCGCATCCTCTTTTTTAACTAACTCATTCTTTTTGTACCAATTCAAACGACTCGGTTCCGCATGATATACTTTCAACACATCTCCATACTCAAATGCCGTTCCATTTAATTGCCCAGCAAAATTCTTTGAAGTCTCTTGTCCTTCTGCCGTTACATGCTTTTTCTCATTTCCATTTTGATCATAAATCGTAAGGCCTATATACTGCTCATTTACAAAGCGATAATGAATCTCCTCATTTGTAAATGTTGCATGTAATTTCTTTTCAGCGTGGTTTAACGTAACAATTGAACGTGTTACATTCGAAACACCTTGATATACTATGCTATCTCCATATGTAACTTCCACAGATACTTCTGTCACTTTCTTATTCCCAAAGCTATCTTTCGTTTCTACTTTTGCTTTTTGTTCACCAATTTTTGTTGTATCCAGTTTTTCTACAAAACCAATTACTTCTCCATCTTTTACTTGAACAAAGTTTTTTGCATCTAATTTATCAGCGTTTGTTCCGATTACTACTTTTTGCGGTACAGTTGTTACTTCTTGCTTAGCTTCCATTCTTTCAAAGCCGTTTTCAGTAATTTTGAAGACTAGTTCCTTTATCTCTTTATTCTTTCCTTCTCCCGCATATACACCTTTTTTGTACCAGTGTAAGCGTGAAGATTCAGCATGATACACTTTCACCACATCTCCATATTCAAACGCTAGTCCGTTTATTTCCTTAGCAAAAGCTTCTGTACTCTCCAGCCCTTTTATCTCTATATTTTTCTTCTCTTTTCCCTCTCTGTTGTACAGAGTGAATGCAAAATACTTCTCATCTCCAAAATAATCATGAATCAAATTACTCGTATCCGTCGCACTCATTTTTTTCGCATCATGATGTAACGTTACAATTGATTTCATATCGTCACCACCATAGCTTAACCCATATACAAGTAAGCTATCTCCATATGTTACTTCCAGGAGAACTTCCGTCACTTGCTTATTTCCAAAGCTATCTTTCGTTTCCACTTTTACTTTTTGTTCACCGATTTTTGTCGTAATTGGTTTTTCTACAAATCCAATTACTTCTCCACCTTTTACTTGAACAAAATCTTTTGCATTTAATTTTTCAACTTCTGTCCCAATTACTACTTTTTGCGGTACTACCGTTACTTCTTGTTGAGCTTCCATTCTCTCGAAACCTTGCTCTGTCACTTTAAAGATCACTTCATGAACACCATACTGTGTATCCACTAGTTCATTCTTTTTATATACTTTAAATCTATCAAACTCTTTTTGATATACTTTTACTATATCTCCATATTCAAACGTCATTTCGTTGAATTGTTCCGCAAATCCTTTTGTATTTTCAGATGCTTTTACTGATAGAGTTTTCTTCTCTTTTCCATCTTTATCGTATACAGTCATCGCCATATACTTCTCATCTGCAAATGAAGTATGCATTGGACCTTCTGAATCTGTTGTACTGAATTTCTTTTCTTCATGATTTAACGTGACAACCGATTTAATATTTGTTCCTCCATAACTTGTACCGAAGAACATAATACTATCACCGTAAATCACTTCTAATGGAACTTCTGTCACCTTTTTATTACCAAAGCGATCTTTCGTTTCCACTTTTACTTTTTGTTCACCGATTTTTGCCGTAATTGGTTTTTCTACAAATCCAATTACTTCTCCATCTTTCACTTGAACAAAATCTTTTGCTTCTAATTTTTCAACGTCAGTTCCAATAACTACTTTTTGTGGTACTGCTGTTACTTCTTGCAACATATCCATTTTCTCGAAACCTTTTTCTGTCACTTTGAAGAATAGTTCTTTTGTTCCTTTTTTCTTACCTTGACCAGTAAGAGTATTATTTTGATACCATTTCAAACGATCTGGTTCTGCATGGAATACTTTCACTACATCTCCATACTCAAACTGCGTACCATTCACTTGTTCTGCAAAGTTTTTTGAAGTTTCTTGTCCTTCTGCTGTTACACGTTTTTTCTCTTTTCCTTCTCCATCATATAACGTGATTCCCATGTATAGCTCTTTATTAAAATACTTATGAATCTGGCTATTCATATCAGTCACATGGAATTTCTTCTCATCATGCTTTAACGTTACCACTGAAGCAATATCATTGTTATATCCTGCATATGCAATGCTATCTCCATAAACCACTTCTAATGGTACTTCTGTTACTTGGTTATTTCCAAAACGATCTTTCGTTTCTACTTTGGCTGTTTGTTTTCCAATTTTCGTTGTAGTTGGCTTTTCTACAAAGCCAATTACCTCTCCGTCTTTCACTTCAACAAAGTTTTTCGCTTCTAGCTTTTCTACTTCTGTTCCGACTACTACTGTTTGTGGCTTTGCTGTTACTTCTTGCAATGTTTTTAATCTCTCAAATCCATTTTCAGTAATTTTGAAGAATAATTCTTTTATTTCTTTATTTTTTCCTTCTCCCACATATAAACCCTTTTGATACCAATGTAAGCGTGAAGATTCTGCATGATATACTTTCACCACATCTCCATATTCAAATGCTAATCCATTTACTTCCTTGGCAAAAGCTTCTGTATTCTCCAACCCTTTTACCGCTATATTTTTCTTCTTTTTTCCCTCTTTATCGTACAGTGTAAATTCAAAATACTTCTCATCTTGAAAATAATCGTGAATTAAATTTTTTGTATCTGTTGCACTAAATTTTTTTGTACCATGGTGTAGAGTTACGGTTGACTTCAAGTCTCCCTCCCCGGTATATTTCAATCCATATACAAGTAGGCTATCCCCATATCCAACATTCACTACAACTGGAATGAAATTCTTATTTCCTTTTCCATCTACAATTTCTACTTTTACATTTTTTTCTCCAACTTCAGGCTTATCTTGCATAATCACACCTGTTGTCTTTACACCTTCTCCTAAATTCTGTACAAGTTCCTTTGCTTTTTTCTCATCATGTGTAGTACCGATTACTACATTTTGTATTTTTTCATTATTTGGCTCGCCATATGGAACTTCATATAACTCAGTTTGTTTTTCACGAATTGGATTGCTATCTGTAGATAACCATATTTCTTTTTCTAATTTTGGTAAATTTAATTTTTCAATCTTTTCTCTCGTAGCATCATTTGCAAATAATCCCCATTTATCAAAGAAAGGAATTAAATTTTGCCCTGCCACTTTTGACGTCATATAAATAAACATCTGCTTTTTCTCTTCATCAGATTTAGGCAGTTCTGTGTCATGTAACAAACGATACATTTGATGTAAATTCGGATAGAATTGTTCCCCATAAGCTAAATGTAACTGCCAAAACATAACTAATTTCTCAAATACATCCATCTTTTCTTGTGCATCTGGTTTACCTAAATAAGCAAATGCACCTTCATAGCGCCCCTCTTGCTCTAACCTTGTTTTATGCCCGAATGTAGTTTGAACTGCCAAAGAATAAATATTAACGGTTACTTCTCCAAGTCCATCCCATAACCAAGTATTCTGTTGATGTTGATGTCCCACTTCATGCCAAGGCCCCCATCCATCATTAGTTAACTCTTCTAGATTTAGTACTGGCCCTAAATTCCCTTTACTATAAGCTGTTCGATAATAAGTCGCATACATATAATTGTCCGTATACCAGTCTTCAACAAAATGAATGGAATGTTTACCTTGATTCGCAACACCCACACCACCTTTTGATAAACCTGATATCTTATGTTCTATATTAATTATTTCATCGTGTTTCTTTAATAACGCAGCTGGATCTTCTTGTTTTAAATGCTCCGCTACAGTCTCAGGATGCATAGTTAATAAACTATTTTCTCCCTTCATTTCTATTGCATATGGATCAGGATTCTCTGCCAACATACGTTTCCAATCTTTTGTCGTATGCTTTCCTAAAATAAATAAAGGATTTGTTGTACCACCTTTTTTCACTTTAGCGACTACTTCTCCTGTGTTGTGATAATTATAAAAGTATAATAGTCCCCCATTTGAAGAAGAAATTTTATTCTCACCAGGATTTAAATTGAATTGTTTAGGTTCTTCTTTTTCATAAGAATATGTACCAATATAAGCTTTAATCTGTTGAGTCCCTTCTACTTGAATAACTACTTCTTCACCCGGCTTTACATAAATGCCCGTTGGTTCATAAGGAGAAAAACTCATTCGACGCTGATGCAACTCACGCATCTCTTCTACATTACCTTTTGGCAGCAATTGATACACTCGCTCTTCTTGCTCTTTCTCCTTATCTTCCATCGTCATCTCTGCATACACCTTAGGTACTTCAAGTCCATATGGCGTTAATAACGTAACTAAACAAGCACCAGCTACTAATATCCTACTCGTCTTTTTCTTCGACATAATCTGTGTCCCCTGTTCCTTTATTTAAAGAAACTACCCTATATATTCATTTAATAAGAAATCCTATTATTTTTATAAAAACATGTAATGAATAGGCTAACACTTCGCGCACCTATATCAATCGCTACCGCATTTCTTCCTATGTATTCGCTTTCTTATATTATAAAATTTTGATGTACTGTATCCTCCTCACTTCTTTCCGCGTGTGATGAGTTCTCTTTCTACATAAAAAGGGTATAGTAAATGATATATTTTAGTCTTGTCATCTATACATCTAAAAATAAAAACAACAATATCATCTTACATTTTCTTCATATATGACCATCTATAGGTAGTTTTTCCAAATGAATTGTACACGCTTTACACTTTGTTTGATAGACTTTTCAATTAGAATAATGTTACAATTTTGTGAATTTAATCTATTAATCGTTACGTTTAGATTTTATTATTTCTAAATAGTTTTCCTATCATTAAAACAGCGTTTTATATAGTAAATAATTATTTTTATATAACTTTAAAACTCATATATAAAAAGCATTGGTTAACACCAATGCTTTCATCCTTACCTTTTATATTGATTCGGTTTATGCGGTTCATTTGGAGTATATGGCTTATTTGGTTTATTTGGAGCCTCAGCCTTTTTCCAACTTACCGCTAACTCTGGACTTGTTTTTTCTTCACTACGCTCAAGTAATACTACTGCATTTTGAATAGTCGGTGTACCTTTATGCGCAATTCCTTGTAGTTTCGTTAAATTTCCTGATACTTTAAAGCTAAATCCACCAGCTGGCGTTTGTTTCGGAATTAAAATGCGGAACTTCTCTCCTACATTAAATTCTGTTTTTGTTTCGCCTTTTTCATTTGCAAATTTCACGCCCGCTGGTGCACCTGTTGCTTGCACTTTATACGTTCCGCTTTTTGCATTTGTTTCTACTGTATATAAACCTGTTTCAAAGAAATCATTTTTTAATACTGCTTCTTGTTCTTCTGTAGGAGTTACACTCATCGTAATTTCTTGTAACTCTTCACTAGCGTTTGCTTTTGCAACGATGTCTTTCGTTACTTTCTCTACATTTTTATTGCGGAAATCTAAATCATTAACATCAATTTGTTTTAACGCATTCCATACTGCAAGCTGCGTTGCGTAATGCGCCTCTCTCCAATCAGATACTCCTAATTCTTGTGGGCTCTTTTGTGGATATCCATTCAACAGTACACGGTACACATTAATATCCACTTTACCCATTTCTGGTAAATCTTGACCACTCGGAGATTTTAAATCTACATTTAAGCAAAATGCAATTTTTCCATCTGCCGTTTTAATAAGTTCTGTTCGAATTGGTTTCTTCTTTGACTTACTATAACTCCAATTCATTTCATACTTTGTATGATCCATAACTTCTGCGAATGCTTTTTGAAGTGGGAATAATACAAATAAGACACTTAAAAACATAGCTAAAAGTTTGAACGATTGCTTTATATTCATGTTTACAGCCCCTTAATAACAAACTTAATACTAAGTAGTATTTAATTAGAAAATATTTTTATGCAAAAAAAAGAGCGCATAAAAGCACTCTTTTTTCTTTCTTACTTTAATCTTAGAAATCGAAGTTATCAGGATCTGGACCAACGCGGTGATTTTGGTTTAACGCATCGATTTTTTCCATGTCTTCTTTTGTTAATTCAAAGTTAAATACATCAGCATTTGCAATAATGCGGTGTTCTTTCGTTGATTTTGGAATTGTAATTACTCCGTTTTGAAGATCCCAACGTAAAATCACTTGTGCTGTTGTTTTACCGTGTTTCTCAGCAATTTCTTGTAATGTTTCATTATCTAATAATTGACCTTGCATAAGTGGTGACCATGCTTCCATTTGAATACCTTGTTCTTTACAGAAAGCTTGTAATTCTTTTTGTGTTAAACGAGGGTGATATTCTACTTGGTTAATCATTGGCTTAATTTCTGCATCTTTCATTACATCTTGTAAGTGATGAATTTGGAAGTTACTTACGCCAATTGCACGTACGCGATCTTCTTTATAAAGTGTTTCTAGCGCTCTCCACGTATGTTTATATTTTCCTTCTACAGGCCAGTGAACAAGGTATAGGTCTAAATAATCTAATTCTAATTTCTTTAAGCTCTCTTCGTATGCAGCAATTGTTTCTTCATATCCTTGATCTGCGTTCCATACTTTTGAAGTGATAAATAATTCTTCTCTTGAAATACCAGTCGCTTCAATACCTGCACGGATTCCTTCACCTACAGCTTTTTCATTTCCGTAAATTGCAGCTGTATCGATGCTACGGTATCCTGCTTTAATCGCTGATTTTACAGCTTCTACAAGTTCTGGTCCTTCTTCTACTTTAAATACACCTAAACCGAACCAAGGCATTTCTACACCATTATTTAATACTGTTTTACTTTGTAAGTTTTTCATTTTATTTTCGCTCCTTTTATTTTACTTGATCTCTTTTTTCTAATGTCATGCTCCATGCTGTTAAAATCACAGCACCTACTACCATAAGACCGCCTACCCAAGCAGTATGGATTAATCCTAACGAATTCGTTACGAGGCCACCTATATAAGAACCTAAAGCGATTCCTCCGTTAAATGCGGCAATATTAATTGCTGAAGCAACATCAACCGCACTTGGAACAAAGCGCTCTGCCAATATAACTACATATACTTGTAGCCCTGGAACATTCATAAATGCGAATAGTCCCATGAAAATAATTGTGATTAATCCAGCTACTTTAAATGGCGCTGTAAATGTTAAAACAAATAATATGATCGCTTGAATAAAGAACATGTAAAATAGCGCTCGAATCGGATTATGATTCGATAATTTCCCGCCAACCATATTCCCTATCGCAATGGCGATTCCATACACTAATAAAATGATAGTAACGGTACTTGCTTCAAATCCTGTTACTTCTTGTAATAGGGGTGATAAATACGTAAATGTTACGAATGTACCACCGTATCCAAGTGCAGTAATAATGAAAACAAGTAATAGTCTTCCATTTTTAATTAATTTAAATTGATCACGAAACGATACAGGTACACCATTTTTTAAATTAGATGGGACGAGTATACTGTTTGCGATGAAAGCAATAATTCCAATTACGACAATCGCCATAAATGACGCTCTCCAGCCAAACTCTTGACCGATAAATGTTCCAATTGGCACACCAGTAATAGTCGCAACTGTTAATCCAGTAAACATAATCGCAATTGCGCTAGCACGTTTATTCTCTGGTACGATTGCAGCTGCAATTGTAGATCCAATTGACATAAACACACCATGTGCAAACGCAGATACAATTCTTGCGATAATTAATACAGTGAAGCTTGTTGCTACCGCCGCAATGCCATTACCAATAATGAAAATAACCATAATCCACATTAATAATGTCTTTCGCGACATACTAGCCGTTAACGCTGTTAAAACAGGAGCTCCTACCGCTGCTCCTAACGCATATAAGGAAACCGTTAAACCGGCTGTTGTAACCGAAACATTTAAATCTTTTGAAATAGATGGTAGTAAACCGACACTAATAAACTCGGTCGTACCAATCCCAAACGCACTAATTGCTAGCGCTAATAAAGCAAACATACTTCTTCGATTCGTCTGAGCTTCCGAAGATGGTACTGTATATGAACTCAATTGAATTCCTCCTTATTACAAGAAATCCAATCATAATAGTATGATAAAAAGGCCCTTTTATCTTCTAAAAAATATATTTCATACTTACAAATGCTATTATGAATGGTTTCATTCCTTTTTTGAAGAACGCACTTTAAAGTACGATAGGCACTAAAAAGTAACATAGTCACTTTTTGGTACCGTACTACTCATTTGCCTCTTACATGTGCTATTATGAAACATATTTAACATAATAAAAAGTACGTACTTTAAAGTGCTATAGGTACTAAAAAGTAACATTTGTATTATTAAACTTACTTTACTCAAAAAGGGAGGGGTTCATATGAAGAAATACAATATTCCTGTAGAGGCGACTTTAGAAGTTATCGGCGGCAAATGGAAAGTTGTTATTCTTTGTCACTTAACGAAAGGTACAAAGAGAACGAGTGAATTAAAACGCTCAATGCCTGGTATTACACAAAAAATGTTAACGCAGCAATTACGTGAATTAGAAGACGACGGGGTCATTCAAAGAAAAGTATACAACCAAGTCCCACCGAAAGTAGAATATTCTCTTACCGACTACGGTTGGTCTTTAGAATCCATTCTTGACTCTCTTTGTTCTTGGGGCGAATGCCATCTTGAAAAAGAAGGTAACACATCGATGCTAATTGCAGAAGGTGAATAATAGGAAAAAGGAAAAAATGAACATGAATTTGTTCGTTTTTTCCTTTTTTTCTATATATATATGTACATTTCTAACTGAAACAAAATATTTTATACGCTTTCATACCTTGTCAGCACTACGTTATACACTCAATATCAAATAATTAGGAATCATTTTTATGTTAACATAGGTGTATATAGTATATAATATAGGATATATATTATATACACTTTCCGGTAACGGAGCTTTTCCATTATGCGGACAAGCCATATATCGGACAGTTCATAAATAATAAGTAAGACGTTATGGTTTTAGATTTATGTTTGCAGCTTACTTGCTGTCATAAATTTAAAGGCATTTTATTGTGTTTTGTGAAACTTTGCATAAAGTTTCGTAAACGTTTACTATCTTACTTATAAAAAATAAGAGTATTGCTATCGTAAAGGAGAATTGGAGATGCCAGAAACTATGACTCAAACAAAGCCAGAACAAGAAACTGTACAAATTTCTGCTAGCCAAGGACAACTTGATGTACTTGATCAGTTGTTAAAACCTGAGGTACAAGAATCATTAACAACACTAGTAGAACAGCTTCCAAAATTAACTGAGCTTGTTAACATTTTAACTAAGTCTTATGACTTCGCTCAAACTGTTGCTACTGATGAAGTATTAAAAAGCGACACTGTTGGTGCAATTACAGAGCTTGTAGAACCTGTAAAAGATACAGTGAAAAGCATGGCTGCAACTGCAATCGAAGCGAAAGATCGTGCTGACGAAAGCAACGAAGTTATCGGCCTATTCGGTCTGTTAAAATTACTAAAAGATCCACAAGCACAAAAAATGTTCCGCTTTGTGAACGCATATCTTCAAATTAGTGCAGAACGTAACAATAAATAATTTAACTTATAACAACAATTAGTAAAGACGGGGGATATCATACTATGTCAAAACAAATTGTCATCTTAGGCGCTGGTTATGGCGGTCTTCTTGCCGCTTTAAACGTACGTAAATATTACAGCAAATCAGAAGCACAAGTTACAGTGATTAACCAATACCCAACACACCAAATCATCACTGAATTACACCGCCTAGCAGCTGGTAACGTGTCTGAGCAAGCAATTGCAATGCCACTTACAAAGCTTTTCAAAGGTAAAGATATCGATCTTAAAATTGCAACAGTTGAGTCATTCTCAGTTGATAGCAAAGAAATCAAACTAGCTGGTGGCACTACTTTATCTTACGATGCACTTGTAGTTGCTTTAGGAAGTAAAACTGCTTACTTCGGTATTCCAGGACTAGAAGAAAACAGCATGGTATTAAAATCTGCTGCTGATGCAAACAAAATCTACAAACACGTTGAAGACCGTATTCGTGAATATGCGAAAACGAAAAACGAAGCTGATGCTACAATCGTAATCGGTGGTGGCGGATTAACTGGCGTTGAGCTAGTTGGTGAGCTTGCTGACATTATGCCTAAACTTGCAAAAAGCCACGGCGTAAATCCAAAAGAAGTTAAACTTCTTCTTGTTGAAGCAGGTCCAAAAATCCTTCCAGTATTACCAGACCACTTAATCGAACGTGCAACTACTAGCCTAGAAGCACGCGGCGTTACATTCTTAACTGGTCTTCCTGTAACAAACGTTGCTGGCAATGAAATCGACTTAAAAGACGGTCAAAAACTTGTTGCTAACACATTCGTTTGGACAGGCGGCGTACAAGGTAACCCATTAATCGGTGAATCAGGTCTTGAAGTTAACCGTGGACGTGCAACAGTTGATGCATACCTACAATCTACTTCTCACAAAGACGTATTCGTTGCTGGAGACAGCGCAGTTGTCTTCGCTCCAGACGGACGTCCATACCCACCAACTGCACAAATCGCTTGGCAAATGGGTGAGTTAATTGGATACAACTTATACGCAGCACTAGAAGGCAAAGCATTCGAAGAGTTCGCACCTGTAAACTCTGGAACACTTGCTAGTCTAGGACGTAAAGATGCGGTTGCTACAATTGGAGCAAGCAATACTCCACTTAAAGGCTTACCAGCATCATTAATGAAAGAAGCAAGTAACGTTCGTTACTTATCACACATTAAAGGTCTATTCAGCTTAGCTTACTAATCTGAATATAAGCCCGAATCATGCCCAGCATGGTTCGGGCTATTTTTATCCGTAATTTTCTCTAACTTATTTATTCGGCAGAAGAATAATATAACCCTTTTAATTATCTAAATTTACTGATTATTTTATGTCCAAATTGTGTATACGAAAAGATGGAAGTATTCTTCCTACTCCCATCCTTTCACACAAACTATTCGCCTAACTTCACAAGGCTGTAGTTCTTCTTCCCTTTACGAATAATAATAAATCTTCCATCAAATGAATTTTCTACAGTAACATCCGTACCCACATCTGTTACTTTCTCACCATTCATAGAAATCGCACCATTATTAATGTCTTCGCGTGCTTGGCGTCTAGATGGTTCAATTCCTAAATCGACTAGCCACTCTACGATGTTTTTCGTCTCTTTTGAAGACTGGAATGTTGGCATTTCTTTAAAGCCTTGTTCAATTTCATCAGCTGTTAACGATTTAATATCCCCGCTAAATAACGCTGCTGTAATCTTCTCAGCTTGTAATAATGCCTCTTCTCCATGAACGAATTTCGTCATTTCTTCCGCTAACACTTTTTGCGCTTCACGTTTATGAGGTTCCGCTTCTACCTTCGCTGCTAATTCATCAATACGCTCTTTCGTTAAGAACGTAAAGTATTTCAAGTATTTAATTACGTCACGGTCATCTGTATTTACCCAGAACTGGTAAAATTCAAACGGTGTCGTTTTTTCAGGATCAAGCCAAACCGCACCACCTGCTGATTTACCAAACTTCGTACCGTCCGATTTTAATAATAACGGAATCGTTAATCCGAATACTTTCGCCTCATGACCTTCTAACTTACGAATTAAATCTAAACCACTCGTAATATTTCCCCACTGGTCACTACCACCAATTTGAAGTTGAACATCCTCTTTCGTGTATAAATGATGGAAATCCAGCGCTTGCAAAATTTGGTACGTGAATTCTGTGAAAGAAATACCTGTATCTAAACGGCTTGCTACAATATCCTTCGCTAACATGCTATTGATGCTAAAGTTTTTCCCGTAATCACGTAAAAACTCAATAATATTTATTTCATGTGTCCAATCATAGTTATTTACCATCTTCACTTCGCTATTTCCGCCAAAATCAAATAGCTTTTTCATTTGTGCTGTTAACGCATCTACATTATGCTGAACCACTTCTAACGTTTGAAGTTGACGCTCCGATTGTCGTCCACTCGGATCACCAATTGTTCCTGTTGCCCCGCCAATTAAAATAACAGGATGATGGCCAGCTAATTGGAATCTCTTCATCATCATAAACGGAATCAAATGTCCGATATGCATACTATCACCAGTCGGATCAACTCCGCAGTATAGTGAAATCTTTTTCTCTTCTACTAGCTTACGTAAACCTTCTTCGTCAGTCTGCTGATTAACGGCGCCACGCCATTCTAATTCATCAATAATATTCATCTTTTGTCATCCCCTTTATTTTTTAAAAACAAAAAAGCCCCTATGTCTACGATAGACATAGGGACGATTATTCACCGTGTTACCACCCAGTTTGCATAAATAGCATAGCTACTCATACCACTCTTAGCAATAATATCGATTGCTAGTCCGCTTAGCATTACCTAAGATACTCCAGAGTGTAATTCGCAAGTTTGTTTGTGCTAGGTTCCAGCAACCCCTAGCTCTCTCGTTAACAGTGACAAACTGCTACTGGGCTCTTTCAACGTATGTTATTTGTTAAATTATTAGCATTATATTGAATTGAAAACAAATTGTCAACAATACCCAAATATTATTTTAAAATAATTCATATCTTCATACGTATTTCGTTATTCCTTATCTTCTCCAATAATCCTTACTTCTCGCTCTAACTTCACGCCAAATTTCTCTTCAACTGTCTTTTGTACGAAGTGAATTAAATCGATGTAATCTTGTGCTGTTCCGTTATCAACATTCACCATAAATCCAGCGTGTTTTAAAGAAACTTCCACTCCACCAATTCGCTTACCTTGTAGTCCTGAGTCTTGAATCAACTTACCAGCAAAGTTATTTGGTGGACGCTTAAATACGCTACCACATGAAGGATATTCTAGAGGCTGTTTTGACTCACGCTTAAACGTTAAATCATCCATTTTTGCTTTAATTTCTTCACGTACACCTTCTTCAAGTTCAAATCTCGCTTCAAGAATAATGTAATGGTTGTTAGCAAATACACTCTTACGATATCCAAATTCAAACGCTTCTTTCGTCAAAGTACGTAGCTCTCCATCACCTGTCATTACAACAGCTTCTGTTAACACAAACGATACTTCACCACCGTAAGCACCAGCATTCATATATAACGCTCCGCCAACTGAACCTGGAATACCACAAGCAAACTCAAGACCCGTTAAGTTATGGTCTAAAGCAATACGTGATACGTCAATAATTGCTGCACCACACTGTGCTACAATCGTCGTTCCTGTTACAGTAACACCTGTAATATGAATTAAACTTACTGTAATCCCGCGAATTCCACCATCTTTAATAATGACATTCGATCCATTTCCTAAAAACGTAACTGGAATATTATATTCGTTCGCATATTTGATAACTTCTTGAATTTCATCATAATTTGTAGGCGCAACAAAAACATCTGCTTTTCCGCCAACTTTAATATGCGTATGATTCTTTAACATTTCATCTTGTTTAACATGTCCTTCAGGCAATACCGTACTTAAATATTTATAAACCTCTTGCATATTCATTTTACGATTCCTCTATTTCTATATTCATTTTATCCCGTTATACGGGCCCATAATATCCCCACGTACATGAAAGAACCTAAAGTGGTGGATACAGTGTACCCAAAATCAATTCGAGACACCTATAAACCTCTTAATTTATAAGAGGTGCCACTCATATTAAAATATATATTGCATAATAAAGCAACCCAAATGGACTACTAAACTTGACATGTCATCAGAAAGACAACAATTTGTAAAATATGTGACTTTTTCAAAACACTATCCCTCAGTATCTTACTATACCATACAAAAAGAAAGTGGTATTTTTTTGTACTTTTTACTTTATTTACATCAATGAAAAAAGAGCACATTCCACAGAATGTGCTCTTTCTATACTCATTAAATTATTTTTCGTTCTCTTCTTTTTCCTTATCAAACCATAATAGCTCATCGTCATCCACTTCACCATTATAATTGATTAAAATTTCTTCTCCCGCTTTTATATCCTTATACGCGAAGAAGTTAAAAGTATGATTCTCGAAGACAATTTCATACGTTGCATTCGGATTATATGCATGATTAAATAACATGCCGTATCCTAACAGGAATGCCGTATGATTTACCCCATACTCAAATGCGTAGTCAGCAAGTAACGTTTTTTCAATGTGTTCATGCTGTTCATTCGGATAAGAGATAACTGGTGCTGAGTGAATCAACTCACCCTTTTTAATATCACGAGTTGCAAATACACCTCTATTAAATTCTCCATCACTAAGTTCAGAAGTCTTAACTTCAATCATATTCGTCACCTATATAATTCTTTCTTTGAAGTATTTTATCCCGCTATTTGCGAGGTTCAACTAATAATCAGTAGGTATTAGTCTCACTTTATCTCCTTAAGCTTGGCAGAAAACGCGCAGAAAAGCAATTAAATTACTATCAAGTATTTATTTAAATGAAAAAAGAGCACACATGGTGTGCCCTTTTCAAGAAATATTACTTTTCTAGAATATCTTCTAGTAACTTCACTTGCTCGCTAACAGTATGTAACGTCTTCACCGATATATCATTTCGATGTTTTTCTTCTTCCACACTCGCTAGCACTTCTTCTGTAGCTGTAGAAGTTTGCTGAATTACGTTAGAAGCATGCGTAACATCCTTTACAATATTCGTCGTTTTAACTTGGAAACTTTCTTGATGAACAACAACCTCTCGCATTACTTTATTAATCGCATCAATAAACTTCCCTAAATCAGTTACGTTTGTTAAAACGCTTGCTAACATTTCGTTACACTCTTCTTGTACTCTTTCTGACTTCTCTACCTGCACTTCTACCTTACTTGCTTGATTACTAAACTCCTTCAAAATCCCTTGAATTCTTCCCGCAGAACGATTTGATTCTTCAGCAAGCTTTAACACTTCACTCGCTACAATAGCAAAACCTTTTCCATGCTCGCCTGCCCTGGCAGCTTCAATATTTGCATTTAAAGCTAGCAAACTCGTCTGACTTGAAATATTCGTTATTACATCTACAATTTCATTAATTTGTTTCGATTGCATCATTAAATCTCTAAATATAATTCCAGACTGTGCAACAACATCATTTAAACTTCTCATGTTAGCTTCAAAATTTCTTAAAGTATGTACGCTACCCTTTGAAATTTCTAAACTTTTATCCACACGAGCCGATGCAGTTCTTACTTGAGATATAATTTGTTCAATATTCCCCTCCATATCATTCAATACTTCTACCGAACGATACATCATTTCTGATTGTGATTGCGTACCAACTGCTACCTCTTCAAAGGCAAAATTAATTTCACTCATCGATTCCATCGACGTGTTCATATTTTGTCTTAAATGATTGAAATTACTATCTAGTTTCACAACTGTTTCTTCAATAAGTCTTTGCGTCTCTTCTAACTCCTGAGCTTTTCTCATTACTTCTTGCTTCTCATCACTTAAACGAAGGAGCAGATTAGAACCGATTTTCGTGACGCCCCACATAGCGATTGTTACAATCGCTAACAAACTTGCGAAATTAGCAGCTTCAGATGAGGCTGTATAAGCAAAAAATTGCTCCGGCCAATAGCTACAAAGGATAAATGTGATTACAACAGCTACCCCGCCAAGAATTAAAATGAGGCGCTCACTTAAGTAAATAAGTGAAACAGCTAATGTAAAATAGACCATTTGAAATACAGCCGGGCTTTCATTAAAAGCTTGTACCATAATGTAAGACATTGTAAGCAACATAAATGTCATGATATATTTATACGCTGATTCCATACTTTTTATAAAAGTAAAAAGCGTTCCAAATACAACGACAGAAATACCACAGATCCAAAACGCCATTGCTCTCTCTGTAAAAATATATCCATAATACCCAATCGCGATTATCCCAAGGAAGAAACTACAAATCGTTATAAACAGTAATAAATGATTTTTCTGTGATTCTTTCTCAAGGTTAGAAAAACAAGTCCTCTTTAACCACTCCATATGAAGCCCCACCTTCTACTTATACATATCAATTACTTCAGTTTAAATACCGCACTTACTGGGTTATGATCGCTATTTTCAAACTTTAAATCTTTCCCTTGTACATTTACAATCTCTACATTCGGTGAAACGATAAAGCCATCAATAATAGTGACGAAATTTTCACCTTCTACATATTTCTTTACATCATCTCTCACAGTCATAACAGACGGATCTACAGCCCACTTAAAGCCACCGTCTGTAAAGTCCTTCGGTAACTCTACTAACCACTCAGGACGCTCTTTCACGAACTTCGGATCACTTAATTGAGCGTTTGAAACTAATTGATTCCAATCTCCGCCCATTATTACGTAATCACCATTTTCATAATGCTTGTTCATATATTCTTTTAAGTACTCTACTTGCTGTTTTCTAATTTTCCCGCCTTCATCATAAGCAGACAAATGTAAATTTACGAGTCTAACATGTTTCCCATTATTAACAGGGATTTTATATTCCACAATTGCTCGATCTAAATCAAACAAACGCTTTGGCCAAGGCTCCATTCCAGGAAGCTGGAACCTCTTCGCTTCTTGAACAGTGTATTTAGAAAACGTACTTAATCCAGCCTCCGCATATCCCATTGGATTTGTTATTGGCACTGGAACCCATTTCGTATCGTAGTTCTTGCCAAATGACGAAACATAATCAGGTAATCCTTTTTTCAAAAATTCATGTTCATTTACATCAAATGAACGAAGTGACTTTATATCAACTTCTTGTAATAGTGCAAAATCACTATTCTCATTTTGTAAAAACGAAAGCATATTCTTTAAATTAGTTTCCGTTTGCTCTTTACTACTTGAACCAGATCCCTTTCCACCATCCATAAAGAAATCTTGATCCTTATCTAACCCAGCATATCCAATATTAAATGTTGTAACTTTAAATTCATTTCCAGTCGCTAATACGCGCTCCTTATTATTCTCCACCTTCAAGCTTGTAACATCAGCAGGCTGTTCTTTAGTAAGTGTCATATACGCTAGAAATCCTCCTACAATGCCCGCTACTACTAAAACACATATAAATACGATTTTAAAAAATTTCTTCAAATAAATGACTCCTTTTCACGCGAATTTATTTTTCTTTATTTTCAGTCAAATAAAACAAAACGACACACATAAGAAACATTTTATCATAATTAAAACCTTATATCACTATATTTAGTTGATAAGTAATCGATCCCATTTTAATTACTTAAAAAGCCTTCAGACATCAAAAAAAGAAAAGTTACACCCTCCTCCTCACTGGAAATTAAACGGTATATTTAGTACACTATATGTAATAATCATAGGCGATGGAGTTCGCCATAAACGCTGCTTAGCTAATGACTCCTACCAGTATGGATACTGGTAGGAGTCTATTTTTTTGAGCAAGCTATTTAAAGAGGTGAGAAAATTGATTTATATTATCGTTGGCATTGCTGGTATATTAGGAGCTCTTTCTCGTTATTATTTAGGTCTTAATATCAACACATTTTGGCATCATTCATTTCCATTGGCAACATTACTCATTAACTTAATCGGTTGCTTTTTCTTAGCGTGGCTAACTACTTATATCGTTCGGCTAAACATCTTACCTTCAGAGGTTATCACAGGCATCGGAACTGGATTCATCGGTTCCTTTACGACTTTTTCAACATTTAGTGTAGAAACTGTGCAATTGATCAATCATTCTGAGTGGAGCATAGCCTTCTTATATGTATCATGCAGCATACTTGGTGGCCTCATTATGTCTGGCCTTGGCTATACACTTGGAGATTTCTTAATTAAGAAATCTCTTACGGAAGGTGATTACTCATGATAGAAGCTTTATTAGTCGCAACAGGAGGATTTTTCGGTGCGATTACACGATTTGCAATTAGCAATTGGTTTAAGAAAAGAAATAAAACACAATTTCCAATTGCTACATTCCTTATTAATATAACAGGGGCATTTTTACTTGGATATATAATTGGCAACGGAGTCACTACAGGCTGGCAACTATTATTAGGTACTGGATTTATGGGCGCATTCACTACATTTTCTACGTTTAAATTAGAATCTGTTCAGCTTCTCAATCTAAAAAAACCGTACATCTTCCTTTTATATTTAAGTGCTACTTACATAATTGGTATCCTCTTCGCATTCCTTGGAATGAAGCTAGGCGGAATATAAAAAAAGCGACTCTATTGAGTCGCTTTTTTTCATAAGAAATATGTCCCGCCATATGGAATGGAAAATAAACCAGCTGGATGTACATCGTAATGTACAATTTGCATCGGAAGTTGTGAATACGGCATATACTGACTTTGCAACATTTGTGCAAAATATGCTTGTTGTTGCATTTGAATAGCTTGATTCACAGCATGAATTGTCCCCTGTGCCCCAGCCAGTGTAATAGCTGCTCCTACTTGTCTTCCATTATAAAAATGATGGTTCATCATGATTCATCTCACTTATTCTTTTTCTTCCATATGGTATGTTTCTATTTCATAGTAAGTGTTTTGTCCCTATAGGTTGCCCCTATCTATTGCCCTTTTTTAGCTTGGAAGTAATAAATCCAAATAATAATACACCAATACCACTAAGGAACAATACATAACTTATCGGTACTAGGAAAAAGAAAGGTTCTTCAAGGAATCCATCCGCTCCTACTTTACTGTTTGAAGCATGTATAGTTAAAGAAATAATCGCTAAAATCATGAAAGAAATAGCTACTACGTATTTATTTTTCATTTCACATTCTCCTCTACTTATGTAATTCTTCTTAAATCGTTAACATCATATTATCTAAAATAACATTAACAGTCAATAATTATTTATCGTTTAACAATAAATAATTATTGACTAGACTAATAAAAAAAGGTTTGCGAAGCATCTTAAATTCCTTCACAAACCTTCTAAATTATAAATATTTACACTTCAAACCTCTTGCTTAATACAATATACATTGCGCAAAATAGCACGAATATCCCAGCATAAATTAACAAAATCTCTACACTAAACATATCCGACAACGGACCAAATATTATCATTCCTAAAGGAAGCGCGCATGAATTCGCAATTTGTACAAGGCTGAACATCCGTCCGTGCATCGATGGTTCTACTTTCTCCTGCAATAACACAGTAACTGGTGTATTGAAGCACGGCATTGTTATACCAATTAAAAAATTAAATACTAAATACATAATAAATATCGGTGCTATTCCGAGTCCAATCATAAGCAGTCCATATAATGCACAAGCTAGCGCTGTTGTATACATACGATTACGAAAGCCACCCCACGCCGCAATCAATACGCCACCAGCTGCCGCACCCGCACTAAAGGTCATCTCACTAGCAGTAAGTCTCCACATTTCAGCCCCGAAAGAACGAGTTACCATTAAAGGTGTTAAAAAAGCAGCTGGACTTATTAAAATCATGACGATAATCAATAAAACGATTAGCCTTTTAATAAATACATTTTCTTTTAAATAAGAGAATCCTTCTTTAATTCCTTGTAGATTAGATTTTTGCTTATTCTCTGCATTCACATGTCCCTCTACTTGAATGATAAGCATAATACTAATTCCAATCATAGCCGTAATAACATCAATAAAAAATGTTGTTTCAATGCTGGCAATAGAAAGAATCGCAGCACTTGCTGCTGGAGAAAGAAACATAATTAAAGATGTAATACTGCTATTTATTCCATTTACTTTCATAAGATACTCTTTCGGAACGATTTGCGGAATTAATGCATTCACAGCTGGCGTTTGTACTCCTGTTCCAGCTGAACGAATGAGTAACACAATAAAAAGTAACCAAATACTTTTATATCCTGTTAAAAATAAAATTGCTAAAACTAACGTCGCAATCGCTATAATCCCGTCCGATAACATAATCATCTTTTTACGGTCATAACGATCAATCCAAACACCTGCAAACAAAGATATCGCAATTTGTGGTAGGAAACCGCAAACAGTTGAAATAGTCAACATCACTCCTGATGATGTTGTAAGGGTGATATACCATATAATCGCGTATTGCACGAGAGAGGAGCCGAACAACGAAATAGTTTGAGCGGTCAAAAATAATATAATTTTCGTTTTCCAATTGTTTTCACTCATATGTTTCACACCCCCTTAACTAATCCTGTCTCTATATGAAAGATGCTATCTGCCCAATCAAGATAAAAACTCGCTTCGTGAGATACGAGGATAATGCTGCCCTTAAACTTAATTAGCGCCTTTTGCAAAGCTTCCTTCGCTTCTGCATCTAAATGATTTGTCGGCTCATCTAAAATTAAGAAGTTACAAGGTGATAGTAATAATCCGCACAGTTTCACCTTCGATTGTTCACCACCACTTAACGTACGAATTTCTTGCGAAACGTGCGTATCCTTCACTCCACACGCAGCTAAATGATGGCGTATTTCCTTCATATTCAGTTTAGGAAACTGTTCTGAAATAATTTGAAGCGGCGTTAAAGAATCGTTGCTCCAATTTAAATCTTGCTCATAATATCCAATCTTTATTTGCTCTGAAAAGTGAAACTCTCCAGAAATACTAGCAATATTTCCAACGATTGTTTTTAATAAAGTAGATTTCCCTACTCCATTGAAACCTGTAATAACAAGTTTTTGCCCACCCATTACTGAAAAATTCAACTTTGGTAAGAGAGCGAAGTCGTAACCAACTTCAAGGTTATTTACTTCAAGAACTGTCTGAACTGAAATGGGAAGTTCCTGAAAATGAATAGACGGTTTATGAGTAAAACTTGGTGGCGCAATTCTTTCCATACGCTCCAATTGTTTTCTACGACCTTGCGCTATTTTTGAATTCACCCCAGCAATATTTCTACGAATATACTCTTCCGTTTTTTCAATTTTCTTTTGCTGTGCATAATATTGGCGAATATAATCTTTTCGTAAATGCTCCTTTTGTCTTACAAAATCTGAGTATTTACCGTAATACTTCTTAACTGTTCCGAACTCTACATCACATATGCAAGAAGTTACTTTTTCCAGAAAATCAAAATCATGTGACACTACAATAAACGCTCCTTCAAAATTCATTAAATAATTAGCAAGCCACTCCACATGCTCCTTATCAAGAAAATTCGTCGGTTCATCTAGTAATAAAATATTAGGCTCTTCTAATAAGAGCTTCGCTAAAATTACCTTTGCACGCTGCCCTCCGCTTAATTCACCAATAACACGATTCATCCCAATCGCATCAATACCTAAACCGGCTGCCACCTTATTCGTAATACTGTCTACTGAATAAAAATCACGAGCTTCAAGCTGCTCTTGCATTTCAGCTGCTTTTAGTAGTTGATTCTCATCTCCAGTCATCGCACTTTCTTCATATAACTTGTTCATTCTCTTTTCCATTTCATACAAATCATAAAAAGCTCTCTTTAAATATTGTGAAATGGTATAACCCTCATCAATTTCAGCGTATTGATCAAGATGCCCAATTTGAATATTAGGTTGCCACTTTATGTCTCCCTTATCAGAAATAATCTCCCCCACCAATATTTTCATTAATGTGCTTTTCCCTGCACCATTCTGCCCAACAATTCCCATATGCTCCCCTTTATGCAAATCAAAAGAAGCATTCTCGCATAATACTTTATCTATAAAACTATGTGATAAACTTTCAACTTTAAGTAAACTCATTTTTATTCCTCTTTTCCTGAAATTAAAAAAAGCAGAGAGATAGCGTCATTCGACACTAGCCCTCTGCTTCGTGGTTTTTCCTATACTACTCCAATTTACGGTAAAGACTCATCGGAATAATATACACAAAGGGCCATAGACAAAGCATTGTCTATGGCCCCTTAATCTATTTTATACACCAGCTGAAAAACCATAACGAAATAAGCATAGATAAACTATACTTTTTTAGAAAAGTTATTCAGCCGATGAATATAGGGGATTTATACCCCTTGATTAAGCTCCGTACAACGCTTCACCGTATACATTTGTGCGGAGCAAAGTTTTCTAATGAGTTTTACAAATTTTATATAAAGCATATTCTGCACCTTCCTTAATACTTAAAAGGGATTTTAGCATACGGTTTTACGAAGCGTCAACATTACTTCCGAATCTTTCAACTACTTGTTTTCAAAATATTGCTTCTGAAACATACACATTCTTATCGCATTATGATAGTTACCATCAACGAAAAACTCATCGATAAGTTCGCCTTCTACCATAAATCCAACCTTTTTATAAACATGTACTGCTTTTTCATTTTCCTTATCCACAACTAAATATATCTTATGCATATTTAATACAGCGAAAGCATAATCCATTGCTAAACGCGTCGCCTCTACTGCATAACCATACCCTTGATAATTCGGATCAATAATAATTTGGAATTCTGTTCTACGATGAATATAATCGATTTCTACTAACTCAACTAATCCAACCATTTCATTGTCTTTCTCAACGATAAATCGGCGTTCGCTTTGATCATGTATATGTTTATCGTATAAGTCTTGCAGCTCCACAAATGCCTCATATGGCTCTTCAAACCAATACGACATAATATGCGCATTATTATTCAGTTCGTGTACGAACTTTAAATCTTCTCGTTCCAATGGACGTAACTTCAATTCCTGATTCATTCCTATAACCTCCAAGTAAAAGAAACCTCTTCACTTAATTTCTCAATTTTTTTCGATTTCAAACGCCCTAATTTCATTGTAAACTTTCAAGCAACTTGAAGGTCAAGATGTAAAAAAGTAGTGCAAACTTACGTCTGCACTACTACTCTTTTCTCAAATCTCTCATATTCGATATGTATAAAGCAATAACTAAAACAAGAATTGCTCCTGCGTATAATAACGTCTCCATCGGTTCCTCATGAGACACAATAATCAATCGAATTAAGGCCGTAATTCCGATATAAATAAAATAACGTAACGGGAAATGATAATTCGATTTAAAATACTTAATAATTAATGCAATGAACTCGAAGTATAAGAAATAAACGATGATACTTTCAACCAATTTATAAGACGTATACTCTTTTGCCGAAAAAATATACTGCACAAATGTAATTGTCTCATTCACTAAGAAAATTGATAACACAATGGATAATATAATTAAAGCTATATTTAATATCCATTGCAAAACACTAGCTATAACATGATCGATATTAAATGACTTCATACTCTCTTTAGACTCCCCTTCGTATAAGTACTTATTTATTATAGCAAAATTACGATTGGAAAGAAGTTAAATCATATATTCGTCCTTTGTTGTTTCCAGTGTAGGGAAGATTTAGTGTGTGGAGAATTCTGTTTACAACCATACCCGACGAAACATGGAGAAACTCTTTCAAATTACCGTTCGTACATGTCTTACTAATGAGCAATGCATAATCTCGTATAGCATCCACATGTGCCACTTTTGAAAAATCTTTACAACTTGTACAACGCCAACCCTTCTTAACTTTAACCATTGGAATAACTAAGCATTTCTCACATTGTACTCCATTTAGCAACTCCTCTTTTTCTATTTTATATTGCTCAAGTATATTTTGTTGAAGTGGAGAATGCTCCGCTATTATTTGATGAATGAGCCTATCTACATTATCTATAACTTTTCTCTTATATTTACTTTCAAACCACTTTATTTTATGAGGTAAATTGGCACTATGAATAATTGTATGAAGAAGATTGTCATCTGAAGATTTTATAATGGTACGAGGCGAGCTAATAACAACGAGGGACTCAATTGGAAGACTAGAGGAAAATCCATGTGAGTTTAACCATTTCTTTAGTTGTATTTCTTGCCTTTTTATTTGTAAAACCGGATCTGGAAATCCCTCTGAATTTCCTTCTGTTATTCGGATAAGTTGATTAAACTTTGCATCAAACATTAATGTACCTGCTATATTTTTTATCTCAAGAAAAAGAAGAAACTTTGTGGAAAGGATAATAGTATCAATTTGAAAGTATTTATCATAATTACATAAGCGAACATCATGTAAGACACTATACTCTTTCTCAGAAATAAAACTAAGCGGATAATCAATCGCTTGCTCTCCTTTATACCCCGCCATGTGTTTTGCCAAGTTTTCTCCAATTAAATTTCGTTTCGGATGATGTACAGGTAACCTTCTAAGAAGTGCTTCTAACTGTCTTATATAAATCGGCATTTTTCTCTCTTTCACAATCACCTCAAACACCCCTTTACAAATATATCAACGATTTTTTCAATATATCTATCACAACTCACAATATATCAACGATTTTCTCAATATATCTATCACAACTCACAATATATCAACGATTTTTCCAGTATATCGATTGGTCGACAATATCTGACACTACCTCACTCCAATCACTCACAGCATATCCTAGAAAAACATCTTCAGCAAAAACTTAAAATCGCATTTCCTCATAAAAAAACATAACCCGCTCCTCCAGCAAAGGTATGGTTTTTAACCCTGTGATGCCACTCTATCTATAACCTTGCTGTGAATTCCACAAAATCCATTTGTACTTATACCAACTTTCACTTTTTTCACACTGAAACTATATCCGTTAAAATCGTTTCATAACGTTATTACTTCCGCATAGCTACAATTTATATAATAACGGTACAGTACAAATAACGTGCTGAATCACTAAGTATGGGGGAATAACGATGAACGAAGCGTTACTATTAGTAGACATACAAAATGATTACTTTGAAGGCGGCAATATGGAATTACATCAACCTAAAAAAACCGCACAAAAAGCGAAAGAAGTTTTGAGAGCATTTCGTGAAAAACATAAAACAGTTATTCATGTACAACATATTGCGAACAATGAAGGAGCTACTTTCTTCTTACCCGATACAGTAGGTGTTCAAATTTATGATGATGTAAAACCGATTGCTAACGAAAGAGTCATTCAAAAACATCACCCTAACAGTTTTTTAAGAACAAATTTATTAGAAACATTACAGACAGAGAAAATAGACCGACTAGTCATTTGCGGTATGATGACTCATGTATGTATTGATGCAACAGTGCGCGCTGCCAGTGACTTCGGATTTCAATGTATTGTAATTGAAGATGCTTGTACAACAAAAGATTTAGAATTTCAAGGAAATCTAATCCCCGCAGTACACGCTCATCAATCGTTCATGAGTGCATTAGAGTTTGGTGATATTTATGCAACAGTCATGTCAGCAAACTGTTTTATAAACAAAAGCAAATAAAGAATTACAGTTCCATATGAAAAAAGAAAGGATAAGTATCTTATTCTTTCTTTTTTTCCATCGTCTTAATGACGGTATTTATACGATAATCACCATAATGTAAAACATCTGCAAGAGTCTCTTCTAATTGCTGATGCGAAGATGTGTGAAGAGTCATGACATAGCACCCATCGCCGCTTATACGATACATTTCAGTAATTACGTCCGTTTTTTCAAAAAAGTTTTGAATTTGATTATGATAGTGCGGTGCATGCAAAAATAGTGTAACAAAAGTCATAATAGAACCTTCTAGCTTCGCCCTATCGATATTTATCGTATATTTTTGAATGACACCTGCCTCTTCTAATTTATTAATTCGTTTCCCAACAGCCTGGCCAGTCAAATGTACTATCTCCCCAATTTCCTTCCAGTTCATTCTAGCGTTTTCTTGTAGTAATTGTATAATCTTAAAATCTGTTGAATCAAACATGGACATCCCCTTCCTATACGAAACGAATTCTATAAAATCTTCATTTCTCCTACAGTTTTTCTCAAAAGTTTTGCACTACAATCGATTAGCTCTATTAGCAATTACATTATTATTAGCGGCCTTCCTTCTTCTTTACAATGTATTTTTCGGATTACTCGTAGCCACTACAGTAATCTAGCGATTTTTTATAAATATGAACATTTTTTAGGAATTAGTTTATCTTTTTTTAATGTTTTATTTAGAGGCAGTTTATAGTCGGGGATTAACATAGGAAACGTAGCAACTAAGTTCATCTATGACGCACTGCTACTATAATCGCTAACCGTACTACTTGAAATCATAAAATAAGGAGACGATAAAACATGAACAAAAAAGCAAAAGCACTATCATCCGTACTGCTCGGATTCACATTAGCATTAACAGGGTGTGCTGGTACTAAAGCTGAAGAAAATCATGGGAAACAAAAACAAGAACAAGTTGCTAAAGAAACAAAAAAGGAAAATAAATTAACTAAAGGGCAAAAAATGACTAATATTCTTAGCGAGACAAATTGGCAAGGTACACGAGTGTATGACAAAGATAAGAATGACTTAACAAAAGAAAATGCAAACTTCATTGGTCTTGCAAAATATGATGCGAAGTCAGGCAGATATGAATTTTTTGATGCTAAAACAGGTGCAAGTCGTGGCGATAAAGGAACTTTCTTTGTCACAAATGATGGGAAGAAGAGAATATTAATTTCAGAATCAATGAAGTATCAAGCTGTCGTTGACATGACAAAACTAAATAAAAATGTATTTACTTATAAACGAATGGGGAAAGACGCTAACGGTAAAGATGTAGAAGTTTTCGTTGAACATGTCCCATATAAAGAAAAAGAACTTTCTTTCACTGATCCGGACAAGCAGCTGAACACGACTACAGGCGATATTGTTAAAAACGTTGATGGAGATAAAATTTTAGGCGGTACCCTTTGGCACGGAACAAAGGTATTAGACGAAGCTGGTAACGATGTAACACAGTTTAATTCGAATTTTATAAGTTTAGCAAAATTTGATGACAAATCTAATAAATATGAGTTCTTCAATAGCGAAACAGGTCAAAGCCGCGGTGATTATGGCTACTTCGATGTTGTACACGAAAATAAAATAAGAGCCCATGTTTCCATTGGAAATAATAAATACGGTGCTGCTCTTGAGCTTACTGAACTAAATAAGAATAAATTTACGTATAAAAGAACTGGTAAAGACCAAGCTGGTAAGGATATAACTATATTCGTTGAACATGAACCTTATAAAGGTGATATGAAACCACAATTTAGTTTTTAAAAACGTTTGATTAAAGATCCTGTACTGAGTTGCAGGATCTTTCTTAAGACAAAATCATTTACGATTCTCTTGAAAGAAATCTTCTCATATCCACCCACAACTCTTCAGCTTAATTGTTGAATATAACAACTTTAAAAAGCCTTACTACACATAAATTGTAGTAAGGCTCTGACTATTTAAGATAAACATTAAACGACTTCATTATCTCTATACAAATAAAGTTTAGCAAATAATGTTACTATCTCCTCCAAAGAAAAGAAACCTTATTTCAACTTTCCTATTGATAAGTTAACACGATAGTTCCCATATTTTAATAGTCGTCCTAGAAAGTTATCTAAGTCTTCGTTGGAAGCAAAATGTGTTTTTAATAAATAACACCCCTCACCACTTATACGGTGTACTTCAGAAATCCCTTCTTCTCCTTGAAAGAAATTCATAAACTCTTGGTGATTAGCTGTTGTTACGAACAAAGTAACAAATGCAGTCACTACTTGTCCTAATTTGATTCGGTTTATTGCAATTGTATACTGTTCAATAATCCCTAAATCCTCTAATCTTCGAATTCGATTTCCTACAGCTTGCCCCGTCATATGTATTTTTTGGCCAAGTTCTTTCCATTGTATTCTTGAGTTTTCTCCTAATAATTTCAGTATCTCAAAATCTGTTTGATCAATGATATAAACCAATCCTTTCACCGTGAAAGTAGAAAGCCCGAAAGTGTTTCGCCAACTTATTCTGCTTATCGATACAATTCACTATACTTAGTTTATCCTCTTACATCACATTATTTATCAGCTATATTTACTTATAACACAGAGGACACAACAAAAAAATACATCTAGATTTAAAGGAGGTTACAAATATGTTATTACAAGAAATTCTATCGTTCAATGAACATTTTGTAGAAAATAAGGAATACGCTCCTCGTGAAGCGACAAAAATGCCTAAAAAACGTATGGTTGTTGTTTCTTGCATGGATGCTCGTTTAATTGAGCTACTTCCAAAAGCTTTAGATATACACGATGGTGATGCAAAAGTTATCAGAAATGCAGGTGGTAAAATTGCTTCTGCTTTCGATAGTGTTATGCAAAGTGTTGTAGCGTCAGTATACGATTTAAATGCAGATGAAATCTTCCTTATTGGACACCATAGATGTGGCGCGAGCCAAACGAATCCAAAAGGAACACTTCAAAAAATATTAGATCGCGGAGTAGCTTCATCAGAAATTTTATCAGCGATTGAATATGCTGGTATTGACCTTGAAAAATGGTTATTCGGATTCGATGATGTTTGCGACTCAACGCAAGCTAATGTTGATTTAGTAAGAAATCATCCACTTATCCCAAAAGATGTTCCTGTACATGGTTTAGTTATTGACCCTCACACAGGTAAATTAGATGTAGTGGTTGATGGATATAAAGCGTTAAATAGTAAAACAAAATAATAATTATCACGTATATGAAGGGAAGTTATGAGATATGAAAAAACAAGTATTAGATATGAATAGACAAGAAGCTACGCAAAAAATTTTAGCGGCAAAAATTAAAAAAGGGTTAACTTGGGAAGAAATTGCAAAAGTAAGTGAACACTCTGAGACTTGGGTTGTAACAGCGTTATTAGGACAAGCTACAATGACACGTCCAGAAGCAGAAGAAATTGGTAAACTATTAGAATTAGATGAAGAAGTAGTTCAAGCATTAACAGTAGTTCCACTTCGCGGCCAAGTAATGGAAATGCCTCCTACGGACCCGATTGCATATCGTTTATATGAAATGATGTTACAATATGCACCAACTATTAGAGAATTAATCTTAGAAAAATCCGGCGAAGGTGTAATGAGTGCAATTAACTTCAACTTGGGTGTGGATACACAAGAAGATCCAAAAGGTGGCGATCCTCGCATCGTAATTACACTTAACGGTAAATTCTTACCATTTCGTGCATGGTAATTAATTAAAAATCTATCTATATCATTAAATTAATTTTACAGATTTACAAAATCCATCCTTTTTAATCTAACTGTGTAGAAAGGATGGATTTTTAATATGAGATTCTTTTTCGGCAAAGGAGAATAATATGAATAAAGAATACTTTGATACGAGCTTTAATATTCTACAATGGTTTGTGTTTCTATTAGCAAATGCAATTGCATTACCTATAATTATTGGTGGCATATTCCATTTACCAATAGAGGATGTCTCAACATTAATGCAGCAAACTTTTTTAGTGGTAGGAATAAGTTCATTTATACAAGTATGGTTTGGGCATCGCTATCCCATCGCGGATGGGCCAGCCGGTTCATGGGTAAGTATATTTGTCATATCGGGACAAATCGCTATGCATCAGGGACAAAGTGCAAAAGACGTGTTGCAACTTTTAGAAGGCGGGTTAATTATTGCAGGTATATTACTCTTCATACTTGGTATAACAGGGCTTGTACATCGAATCTTACGTTTATTTACCCCTTTAGTTACAGGAACTTTTCTTTTAATCTTAGCACTTCAGCTTAGTGGTGTGTTAGTAAAAGGAATGATAGGATTACAAGGATCTGCAACCCATCCTGACTATACAACAGCTACTATTGCTCTCTTTGTTTTTGCCCTTATTACTTTCTTATCAATTAAAGGGAAAGGATGGATGAAAAGTTACGCTGTATTACTTGGAATTTCATGCGGTTGGCTTTTGTATGCAGTATTAGGAAAATCATCTCATATGCCTTCGCACACAACACTAGTTAAGTTACCAGAGATATTTGCTTGGGGCACACCTAGATTCGATATTGGAATGACTCTAACTGCAACTTTATTTACATTTCTTTTAGTTGCAAATACAATCGCTGCTATTTCGGCTGTAAAACAAGTGGCTCCATTATCTAAAGAAAATGAAAAGCAAACACTGAACCGTGGTGTATGGGTCGGAGGTATATCACATATTATCTCGTCGTTGTTCTCTACAATTGGAATTGTACCATTACCTGCATCAGCAGGATTTATCAAACTAACAGGACAAAGAAAAGTGAAGTCGTTCCTTATAGCAAGTCTTATATTAGCAGGAATTTCTTTTATTCCCTCAATTGTAAACTTTATATCCTTGCTACCAGGACCTATTGCTAATGCTGTACTTTTAGCAACATTTGTCCAAGTAATAGGCATTTCATTTCAATCCATTTTACGTGAAGCAGTAAATCAACGCCGATTAAATATATTAGGAATTTCATTATTAATCAGTTTAGGAATATTGTTTCTTCCAGAAAGTGCATTTAGCGGAATTCCTTCTTCCTTACAATATGTTTTAAGTAATGGCTTACTTGTGGGTACCATGCTTGTCATTCTATTAGAACAATTTTGGAAAGAGTAAAAAGCGCCCTACTTATAGGGCGCTTTTTTATACTTAATGACTAATACTAGCTGTTGGGTATAATGTTGTTCCTCCAATTGAAACTTTTATTTCATTTGTTAATGGAACATTTTGTTCATTAATAATTGTTCTCCACCATTCCCATGCAAGACCTGTACATTCTCTTGCTACAATTTTTATATTTTTTGAATTCGGTGGAAGAGGGATAACTGTAGAGTAATGAGCCGTTTTATCTTTTCCGCTACCATCCCACGTTTTATGTGTTAGTACTTCGTTACCCTTTTGGTCAAATGTGAATTCATCCCAAGATACATCAAATTGAGCAACGTAAGCACCGTAATGATCAAGTGTCATTTTAGCACTTGAATATTCTGTAGTTGTCGTCTCAATATAATCTGTATTGTTATGAACAGCAGCAGTTGCATTATCTTTTAAGAAAGTACTTGTATATGAAATTGGGTATGCTGGATTTTTAAGACTTAATTCAGCATTATCTTTAATAATATTTCGGATTTCATTGAAATCTTTAGTAACAACCTTGTTATGCTCTTTCGCATCTCCGCCTAATACTACAGCAGTAAAGGTACTTTCTTCAAAAATATCTTTATACTGTCCACTTGTTTCAACGCTGTTATTCTTAAGTAAGGCTTTAAAAGCAGCTTGTACATCTTTGCTCTTAGATGTTGTTTCTAATTTTACATAAATCGTTCTACCATAAGCTACATTTGAAACCATAACAGGTGGAGCCGAATTACTTACGCCTTTTCGAGTTAACTCGTCAAAAGTAACGCTATTATCAAAAAGGTCGGATGGATTGTTAGGTAGTTCAGCACTTACCGTATAAAATATTTGCTTATACGCCGCTACCATCACTTTTTTCTCTCCATTTGCAACCGCATTAAAATCAATGTTTAGACTGTTATCAAGATATTTAGCGTTAACATTAAGAGCGCTTGCGATTTGTGATTTACTATAAACCATAGATTCCGTATACTGCATTCTTGCAGGTAACGTATGTGTTGTAGAATACTTTTCATTCCAAGTAGATACTAAATCGTCTACTGCTCCAGCTACATTACCATATGTCGGATTTTGGACAGTGATTGTATTTTCTTTTCTCATGCCCGGTAAGTCTATACTAATATTCAAAGGCTTTCTCTTAGCCACTAATAAACTTGGTTGATTGTCTGCAAAAGCTTTATTTGCAAGTTGTACAGCTCCTGGATACGTACGATTCACTACAGAATCAATAATTGAAATATCGACTGGTGACGTTGTAAGTGATTTTTTCTCGCGTTCCACTACTACAAATTTACCATTTGAATTAATACTTTCTTTCGGAACAAAACTTTCTACTTTATCACCATTTACAGCTAAAACCTCTTGATTATTATATTTAAGATTTGCTATACCAGTATTAATGCCACTAGCATTTTTGGTTACATCAGTTACATTACTTGCTTGTGTTTCTGCGAAGGAAATAGATGAATAATTAATAGTGCATAGACTAACTAATAAACATGTAAGGAACTTTCTTCTTTTAGTGTTTTTCTTAATATTCAGAAAAATCGCCCCGTTCTTTTTTTAGTAAAATATGATAATGATTGATAAATGATAGCTAACTAATAAACTTACATAAATGCTTTTAAAAGTTCTTGAATTAACGGGATTACGCCACCTACAAATTTTAAAACTGCCATTGCGATTTCCATATTATTTCCTCCTTTTTATTGCTACGAAAATGTGATTTATCTTTATGCCCTCATTATAGTGACCCCTTACCCTTTTATCAATACACTCTGATATGCAATATTACATATACAAAAAATAAGCTGAATTCTTTTGAAAAATTATACAGAGATATTTTTTCCACTTGGTACATACTTGAAAAGGTGAAGCATTCTTTTGCATTTTATGAGTAATCACATAAAAAAAGCTGCTGCCTATAAAATATAGACAGCAACTTCAACTAGAGTGTCTTGCATAATCTACGCAAGACATTTTATAACTAATAAACAGCGATTGGCCCATAAGGACCATTAATAATCTCTATTTTTGTTTCAAAAATATCTGTCAAAAGTGTTGGGTCCATAACTTCTTCTACTGTTCCAAAAGCAGCAATTTGTCCATCTTTCATAGCACAAATTTTATCCGAATATTTAGCTGCAAAATTTATGTCATGCATGACAGTCAAAATTGTTCGTCCAAATTCATTAGCTGCACGTCTCAAATGCTCCATCATTTGAACAGAACGAGCAACATCAAGGTTGTTCAAAGGTTCGTCCAAAAGTACATATTCCGTCTCTTGGCACAATACCATCGCTACATATGCCCTTTGTCTTTGACCACCAGAAAGCTCATCTAAATATCTATTCTCTAAACTAGTTAAATCTAAGAAATCGATATATTTAGAGATGATAGCCTCATCTTCTTTAGTCAATCTTCCCTTTGAATAAGGAAAGCGCCCAAATCCAACTAATTGTCTAACTGTAAGCCTAGTTACAAAATGATTTTCTTGTCGCAATATAGTCAAAACTTTTGCTAAATCTTTTGATTTGGATTCAGAAACATCCATATTTGCTACCTGAATTTGACCTTCATCCATATCTAAAAGTCTGCCAATCATCAAAAGTGTCGTTGACTTTCCAGCGCCATTTGGTCCAATTAAAGAAGTAAAGCCTGCTTTTGGTATTTCAATATCCAAAGGTCCTATTTTTACCTTATCAGTATAGAACTTTTTAACATTATCAATTTTTATCATAAAGCCCTCTTCCTTAAAACTATAGTTAAGAATATGATTCCACCGAATAATTCAATAATAACTGAAACTACACCTTGAGCATGGAATACATGATACATTAAAAAGTATGCACTCGTCATTATTAAAAATCCTATAGCAAAAGCCATCGGAAAAATATATCTATGATCATAAGTTGACGCTGCCTGATAACTCAACGTTGCTACTAAAAAGCCGTAGAAAGTAAGTGGCCCAATTAGAGCTGTTGAAATGGACATCAAAATAGCAACTAATACAAGCGTATAAATTACACTAGGTTGATATTTAACTCCAAAAGAAGTAGCAACATCCTTTCCTAGTGACAAAACATTCAAATTCTTAGAATGAGCAAAAATTAATACTGCTACAATTATGATCATAGGAATTACAATAGGAAAATATGCAGGATCTGCATGATTAACAGAACCAAATAATCTTGCTTGTAAAATATCAAATTCTGAAGGCGCAAGTAGTTTTCTCATGAAAGTTGACACTGAATTTAGCCCGGTACCAATAATAATTCCAACTAAAAGCATAAGTTGTAAATTCCCATATTTACCGGAAAGTAACCATCCATAAAGTATCAAACTCATGAAGACCATAACAACAACTTGGAATAAAAATGAGCCAATTCCATTAAAATTTATTAACGCACTAGCACCAAAGAAGAATACTGTACTCGTTTGAATTGCTGAATAAAGTGATTCGAAACCTAAAAGTGAAGGAGTAATAATTTTATTATTCGTAATAGATTGGAAAGCAACTGTCGACAAGCTATGGCAAACCGCAGCAATAATCATTGCAACAATAGCTACTATCCTTCTCTTAACAACTGGGATAAAAGAAGGTGAATCTATCGGAACTGGATTGTTATACACTAAAAGGCCATATGAAGAAAGGAGACCTAAACCAATCAATGTTATCAGTAAAATCCAATAACGCCTTGCTTCCTTCTTAGAACGAAAAGCGCTAGCTGATCTACTTTCATTATGAAGGCTAGAATCGATTTCGACATTTTCTTTTTTTCTATATTCTAATGTGATCATCGTAGCCTCCTTGGTTTTCTTTGTCTCAATAAAATAGTAATAAACACGACTGCTCCCACTGTTGCAAGTATTAAAGAAACAGGTAATTCAAAAGGCTGTATAATTGTTCGAGAAATGATGTCACAGGCAGTTATTGATCCCATTCCGATCACACAAACCCAAGGTAAATTACTCCTAAGATCATCACCTCTAAACATTGAAACGATATTTGGCACAATTAATCCTAAGAAAGGTAAGTGTCCGATAACAGCTGCAACAATTCCAACTGCAACAGAGATAAGAGCAGTCCCAAAAAGAACAATTCTATTGTAATTAACTCCAAGACTTGTTGCGACATCTTCTCCTAGTCCAGCTAAAGTCAATCTATTAGCATACATAAAAATAAGAAAAGTAATGATAACAATCAGCCATAAATATTCATATCTTCCCACCTGAATGTTAGCAAATGAACCTACAAACCAAGTTTCAATACTTTGCGTCTTTTGAAAAAGGAGTCCTAAAAAAGTAGACACTGCAGAAATTACTGCTCCAAGCATCAATCCAATAATCGGAACAATTAAAGACGAACGAAGCTTAACTCTTCTTAAAAATAGAAAGAAAATCATAGTTCCTATAAAAGAAAAAATGATTGCACCAGTCATTCTTTGAACTAAAGTCGGGGCAGGAAATAATAAATACACAAAAAGCAGGCCTAAGCCTGACCATTCAATAGTCCCCGTTGTAGTAGGTTCAACAAAGCGATTCTGTGTAATGAGTTGCATTACGAGCCCTGCCATCGCCATCGCAGCTCCAGTAAGCATTAATGCAGCTGTTCTCGGAACACGAGTTATGAAAAACATCTCTGTCCCGTCCTCTTGTCCACGTATATCATAAACTCCAGTAAACAGTGATATAATCCCTAAAATTATAACAACTATAACTGCTATTATAAAAGGTTTTGTCCATATTTTATTTTGATTATAAAACTGGGGTTGAGAAATATTCTCAACCCTAGAAATCATATTTTTTGACACTGTTTCGTACCCCTTTACACTACTTAGCTAAAGTTTTTGCCATATTTCCAAATAACTCTATATAAGTTTGAATTGATTCATTTGTGTAAGTATCTTCTGGTGCATAAATAACTTGTTTTTTAGAAACAGCAGTTGTGTTTTGAAGAGCAGGTGATTTAGAAATAACATCCTTAGCAGGTGTTGACTTAGCTGCATCAGATGTTGCAGCATCACGATCTAATACGAAAATCCAATCAGGATTTGTTTGTGCAATAGCTTCAACAGAAACGTCATCACCTTTATGACCTGCAGTAGAATTTGAAACTTCTAACGCTGGAGTCCAACCGAAAATTTCATACATTGGTCCCCAAACGCGACCAGAATGTGGAGCAGCAAAACCAATATTACCACCAGTAACGATAACACTCATAACTTTATCTTTTCCGTTATAAGCAGATTTTGCTTTTTCAATAGATTTATCAAAATCAGCTACTAATTGTTTAGCTTCTTTATCTTTATTAAAGATTTTTCCTAAAGTAACTGTAGAATCTTTAAGTCCTTTTACTAAGTTTTCGCCAGGCTTAGTAGCTTTCTCAGAGACATCAAAATTAAGATCAATAACTGCTGCATTTGGTACTAATTTTTTGATTTCTTCGTAATGGTCAGCAAATCTTTGACCAACGATTACAAGGTCAGGGTTTGCCGCTGCAATAATTTCAAGATTTGGTTCACGGTGATTCCCAATATTTTGAACTTTTTCATCCTTTTTATATGCTGAATCAGCAGGCATGATATCCTTTGGAGCAGCCGCTAATTTAATTCCCCAATCAGATAAAGTTTCAAAAGTTCTGTTATCCAAAGCAACTACATTCTTTGGGTTTACAGGGACTTTAACAGTTCCATGAGCATCAGTGATTTCAACCGTTTTTGGCTTATCACTACCATTATCTTTATTATTAGCCTTCGAAGTTTCTTTACTTGAATCTGAGCAAGCTACTAACATTAAAGTGAAAACTGCTAGAATACTCACTAATTTTAAAAGCATAGATTTTTTCATATGTATACTCCTTATAGTGTGATTTATTTCGAAAATGATGACATCCATAGATTGAATTAGAAGGTAACTTTTATTCAATTGAATCGCTATTGATAATCATTTTCATTTGAACATCCTGTTAATTAGTATAGTCATTAATTCTGTGAAAATCTTGTGAATGGTGTGAATTCATAAAATCAGACATAAAAAGTAATATGTGACGTCAGGCGTGTTGATTAACCATGATTTCCTCTACAAAACACGCTCATTAATAGCTAATATTTCCATAATCCATTTTTTTACGTCTTTTAATACTTCTAAGAAACTATTTGATTATCATATTTAATAAAAAAATGAGTAAAACCGAATGAAATAGTTTTACTCATTTTTTTATTATCTTATTTTTATCAGTCAATCATTGAATAGCCTCTGCCATGTATCGTTTGAATATATCTGTCTTTCTTCTCGCACTTTAACTTTTTTCTTACATACCCAATATATAAATCTACTACATTTGGATTTACTACTACGTTATATCCCCAAACTTGATTCAAAAGCATCTCACGGCTCAATATTGTGTTTTTGTTTTTGATTAAAAATACAAGTAAATCATACTCGCGCTTAGTAAGTGAGAGATTTTCGCCACCTTTTTTCACAATATTGCTAGATGCATCAACAAAGAGATCTTTAAACTGAAAAAATTTCATCTCATTTTGCTGGATATAGTCACTTCTCCTTAAAATTGCTTGAACCCTTGCTACTAATTCTTCTTTCACAAATGGTTTTCTTATATAATCATCTGCTCCTGCTTGTAGCCCTGCTATGCAATCCTTACTAGAAATATTGTCGGTCACAATAATTATCGGTGTGGTTTTAACAAGTCGTATTTGTCTGCAAATTTCTGGTCCAGATATACTTAATGAATCCCAATCCAATATGATAATATCCCAATCTTGTTCATATATTATATTTAAACCTTCGTTTTCATTGTGAAGTTTTAAAATGAAGTAACCTTCTTGCGTTAAACCGCTTACGATTTTCTTTGCTGAAGACCGTTCATTTTTAATCACCAACACCTGCTTCACCGATGGTTCACCTCTACTTCAATATAAATTATTTAGATAAAAAATTATCCCGAAAAAATAATTTAAGATTTATAAATTTAAAACCCCTAAATAATCCATTAAAACAGTTTATTAGGAGAACTCTATATAATCTTACAATAGGTATGGATAAAAACACAAAACATATGAAGATTCGAATAAAGCGAAGTATTAATTGAATAGAGATGTTTATCCCCCCACTGATTATCAGTCCTCACCAATCGGGCTTTTACTGGATAAAATTGTGATAGTTAAGGGATAACACACAAGATGCATTGATGATGTAATTGAAAGAACCAAGAAATTAGATACATTCTATTTTTAGAACCATAAATTTGCCACAAACAAAAAGAACCATAACCTTGCCAAGCTGGCAAAGTTATGGTTCATATCATACAAAATAAAAAAACCACCAAATATGTATTGGTGGAGACGGTGGGAGTCGAACCCACGTCCAAAAATATCGGCACTTAAGCTTCTACGAGTGTAGTCGATATATTAGCATTTCGCGAACTCTTCAGCCTATCGACAGGCTTCCAAGTTGCTAGTCTGATTGTTCTCTTCCTTCGCCCTCAGACGGCGAACTCCGGCGTAGTCCACTTAGTTTGAGTCCCTTACCCTACCACATGGACGATGGAGGGAGGAACCTTTAGTGCAATTAAGCAGCTAAAGAAAGATTGTTTTGTTTGCCAATTATAGGCTTTGACGTTTTAACGAGGCCGATCCCCTCGACTCGCAACCTAAGCTCGAACTATCCCTGTCGAATCCGTAACGTCCCCATGATAAAAATGGAGCATACGAAGAAAATATCGTGATAGCTACTAAGAGCTGTTTTTCAATGTGCAACAACCTTACATAAGTTATTATATCATACGCGCGCCGTTTTACAAATGTAAATATCTGTATTACATCTTTTGGCGATCACGGAACACGCGTGCAATTTCACGTTTTGCTTCTTTCTCTTTTAAATCGTGACGTTTATCGTATTGTTTCTTACCTTTTGCTAAACCAAGTGCCATTTTTGCAAATCCATTTTTCAAATAGATTCTAAGTGGAACTAATGCGTAACCTGTTTCTTTTGCAGCGCCCGCTAGCTTATCAATTTCTTTTTTATGAAGAAGTAACTTTCTCGTACGAAGTGGATCATGGTTGAAACGATTCCCTTGTTCGTATGTATTAATGTGCATATTATGAACCCATACTTCACCATTATGTACACGTGCAAACGCATCTTTCAAGTTCACGCGACCAGCGCGAATCGACTTAATTTCCGTTCCTTGAAGGACAAGCCCTGCTTCGTATGTTTCTTCGATGAAATAATCATGAAACGCTTTTTTATTTTGTGCAATAACCTTACCTGTACCTTTTGGCATATAACGTCCCTCCTCTATTTTTACTATTGTAACAAATGTTAATAAAAAGCGAAAGTGGCTCGCTCAGAATCTTTGGACATTGGAACTCCCGACAGAGAAGCGCTTTTTGCTTCGTCCGAGGGAGTGAAATGGCCCACAGATTCTAGCCACTGTAGCTGGATTCCATTAAAAGCGAAAGTGGCTCGCTCTCAAGCCACCAATAAAAAAAGAAAAAGCCCCGCTTTTCATCAAAGCGAAGCCACTCTTTTCTTACTTACGCTTTTTCTTTTTCTTCTTGAATCCTGGTACGTTTTCGAAAAATCCTTTTTTCTTCTTGCCGTTACCATCTTTTTTCCCTGGCTGACTACCGGACGTAGATGCTGTTGCTGATGCTGATCCTCTTCCTGTACTTTTACCTTTGCCACCACGGTCAAATTTTCTACCTGTGCCACGTTCACCGCCGCGCTCATTACTGCGCTCGCTACGTCCACCGCGTTTCTTTCTGCCTGTTCTTGGCTGCTCGATAACGACTGGACGATCTTTGAACTTACGGCGAGGTGTGCCTTTCATACCAACGATTTCAAAGTCGATTGCACGCTCGTCTTTATTTACGTTAATAACGCGAATTGTAATTTCGTCACCGATGCGGAATACGTTTCCTGTACGCTCTCCGATCATAGCGAAATGCTGCTCGTCATAACGGTAGTAATCATCCGTTAAATAACTAACGTGTACAAGACCTTCGATTGTATTTGGAAGCTCTACGAATAAACCGAAGTTTGTTACAGAGCTAATCATACCGTCATACTCTTCACCGATCTTATCAACCATATACTCTGCTTTTTTCATCTCATCTGTTTCACGCTCTGCTTCAACAGCACGGCGTTCCATATTAGAAGAGTGCTCTGCAATCTCAGGTAATTTTTCACGCCATTTTGCTTGCGTTTCATTGTCGACTTTACCATTAATAATGTATTCACGAATTAATCTATGAACAATTGTATCTGGGTAACGACGAATTGGTGATGTGAAATGTGTGTAGAACTCAGTTGATAAACCGAAATGTCCTAAACTATCCGCATCGTAACGAGCTTGCTTCATAGAACGAAGCATAACTGTTGAAATAACTACTTCTTCTGGCTGTCCTTGAACCATTTCAAGAATTTGTTGCAGCGCACGAGGGTGCACTTCATTCGCACGTCCTTTTACCGCATATCCGAAGTTCGTTACAAACTCGAAGAAACGCTCAAGCTTATCTTCTTTCGGATCTTCATGGACACGGTACATAAACGGTACGTTCATCCAGTGGAAGTGCTCTGCTACTGTTTCATTCGCAACAAGCATAAATTCTTCAATTAACTTCTCTGATACAGAGCGATCGCGCATAACAACATCAGTCGGATTTCCTTCTTCATCTACTAATACTTTCGCTTCTTTAAAGTCAAAGTCAATTGCACCACGGCGCATACGTTTTTCACGTAGAATTTGTGCCAATTGCCCCATCTCTTTAAACATCGGTACTAATGGCTCATAACGCTTAATTAACTCTTCGTCCTCATCTTCTAAAATGCTTCTTACGTCAGCATACGTCATACGCTCTGTCGTTTTAATCACACTTTGGAAAATCTCGTGTTTAACAACATCACCTAAGTTGTTGATTTCCATTTCACAAGATAATGTCAGACGGTCTACTTTCGGATTTAATGAGCAAATACCGTTAGATAGACGATGTGGAATCATTGGAATTACACGGTCAACAAGATACACACTTGTCGCTCTTTCCGCTGCTTCTACATCAATTGGAGAACCTTCTTGAACGTAATGACTTACATCCGCAATGTGAACGCCTAGCTTGTAATTGCCGTTCTCAAGCTTCGTTACTGTAACAGCGTCATCTAAATCTTTCGCATCTGCACCATCAATCGTTACGATCATTTGATCACGTAAATCACGGCGATCTTTTAAATCTTCTTCTGAAATCGTTTCTGGTACACTGTTTGCATGCTCCATCACTTCTTCAGGGAATGCTAAAGGTAAATGATGTTTATGAATGACAGATAAAATATCTACTCCTGGATCATTTTTATGACCTAGAATTTGAATAACTTCACCTTCTGCACTTAAACGGTTTTCTGGGTAGCTCGTAATTTTCACAACTACCTTATGACCTTCTACAGCACCCATTGATGCACTTTTCAAGATAAAGATATCACTCGTCCAGCGTTTATTGTCAGGTATAACAAAGCCAAAGTTTTTCGATTCTGTATATGTACCAACAAGTTCTTTCGTTCCACGCTCTAAAATGCGTACAATTGAACCTTCTTGACGTGAACCGCTCGATTGAGAACTAAGTCGTGCTAATACTGTATCGCCATGAAGTGCACCGTTTAATTCTGTAGGAGGGATGAAAAGATCATCGTCTCCCGTTTTCTTCTCGTCTGGTACAACGAATGCAAAGCCACGTGCATGTCCAATTAACTTACCTCTTACTAAATTCATCTTTTCAGGAAGACCGTAACGGTTGCTACGTGTACGAATAACAAGTCCCTTCTCTTCCATCATTACAAGTGCCTTTACAAAATCTTTAAAGCCCTCAGAACCTTCAATTCCAAATGCCTCTTCTAACTCTTGTATCGTTAGCGGTTTATACGCTTCTTCTCTCATAAATAATAACAACTTATCAATATGTTCTTGTGTAATTTCTTCCAAGCAAAAATACCTCCTTTAAAACCTTATATTATTTAGTGTATCCGAAAGATAGGGGATGTATAAAGCGAAACTTCAATACTCCCCTTATGATTTTTACAGTTTTCACAAAAAATTCCTTATGAAAAAAAGAGGCAACTAGATCTTACCAATCTAGTTGCTCCAAGAAGTTATATACATCCTCATGTAGCTCGTCACGTTGTTTATCAAGTGTAATGACATGCGTAGAGTCTTCATACCATTTAATGTCTTTTAACGTAGATTCTACACCGTTATAAATAATGTTAGCACTATCTGTATTAATCATTTCGTCATGACGTGCTTGTACAACAAATGTTGGTGCATAAATCATATCCACATTGTTACGTACGTCAGCAATTAATTGTTGTAATGCTTTTAATGTATTCATCGGTGTCTTTTGGAATTCCAACATTTCTTGTTCAATTTGTTCTGGTGATTTTTGCTCACGTTTTTTATATTCGCGGGCATATGCCAATATACCTTGGTACATCGTTTCTTCGCTCTTAATATACATCGGTGCACACATTGGTACTACACCTAAAACCGGTACTGTATAACCTAATTTTAAAGAAAATACGCCGCCAAGTGACAATCCAACAACAGCAATTTTCTCAAAACCTTTATCTTTTAAAAGCTGATATGCCTCCGTTACATCTTGCCACCAATCTGTAGGGCCTGTATGAACAAGCTCTTCTGGTGGTACACCGTGCCCTTTATAAATTGGCGCATGACAAGTATAGCCTTTCTTTTCTAAGAAACGCCCTAACATACGTACATCAGCTGAGTTCCCTGTGAATCCATGTAGTAATAAAACAGCGCGGTCTCCACCCTCAAATGTAAATGGTTTCGGAGATGCTAATTTCATCATGTACTTCTCCTCTTTCTCTTCTGTAATCTAGTCGTATTCTTTCTATATCTAGTGTACCATATTTGTATTTCTATAATCTAATTAGAAACATCTTTCAAATGGCAAAACAAAAAAGAAGAACCATTAGTACATCTTACTAACGCTTCTTCTTTCAATTCTATAAGTTTAAGTACGTAACAGCAATTGTTAATACAAAGAACAATACAGCTAAAACAATTGTAATACGGTTTAATACTGCTTCAATTCCACGTGCTTTTTGCTTACCAAATAATTGCTCTGCACCGCCTGAAATTGCACCTGAAAGGCCTGAGCTATTACTAGACTGCATAAGTACCATAACAATCATTAAAATCGATACAGTAATAAGTAAAACGGATAATAACGTATGCACTTGGCGTACCTCCTACAAAGATTCAGTTATTGTAACTGTAGCATAAATCCTATAGAAAAGCGAGAGCTATAGAGTTGCCCTCGCTTTTCTTCTATTACATAAACATCATTGCAAATAACGGTCCAAGTAAACATGTCAAAATTGCTGTTAATGTCATTGTTACCGATCCAATAACACCTTCATGTTCGTTATTTTTCATCGCTCTCATAACACCCATAATATGAGAAGCACATCCAAATCCGATACCTTTACCAACTGAGTTTGTAACACGGCTCCATTTCAACAAGAGAGGTCCTGTAATTGTTCCAGTAATACCTGCGATAACAACGAAAGCTGCTGTTAAGGAAGGTACACCACCAACTTGTTCAGAAACGCTCATCGCAACTGGCATTGTCACCGATTTTGGTAAAGACGATAAGATTAAGCTTTTATCTGTTCCCATAAGTGAAGCAATGGCAAAATCACTAGCGATTGCAACTGTTGTACCTACTAATACCCCACCAGCAATCGGTACAACATATTTTTGCAGAACATGACGTTGTTTATAAAGAGGAATTGCAAATGCTACAACACCGGGTCCAAGTAGCTTTGCAATCCAGCCACCACCACTTTCCATATAATGTTGATATGGTATATCAAGCACGATAAATAGGAAAGCCATTAATCCTGTTGCTACAAGCATTGGAATGGTGAATGGTGTTGGAAATAATTTATAGATTTTTTTAGATAATTGATATAATAGCACCGTAAAAAGAACCCAACCGATTCCGATTAATATTTGGCTCATCGCGACTCTCTTTCCTTCCTATTCGCAAGATATTGTCCTGTATGTCCTGCGACAATAATAATTAAAAACGTACTCGCTACAACTGTAATGAAAAGAGAAATTCCTTTACTCATAAAAAAAGCACCGTAATTCATTAGGCCAAGCGTTGGCGGAATTAATAAAAACGGCATAATAGCAACGAGTGTTTCTGCTCCTAAATCGAACCATTTCACTGGAAGAACTTTTAGGCTAAGTAAAACAAGTAAGAGGAACATCCCAATCAAACTTCCTGGGATTGGAATGTTTAACATTTCTTGCACCCAAGTTCCAACCATATAAAACACGTAAAGAGCAGCAATTTGGACAAGAATCTTTGTAAATTTCATGTTCATCATCCCTCATGTTTATACGATCTTCTGTTAATATCTTTATCATAGTATAAATTGTAAAAAGCTGCAATTTATCAAATTGACAGCAAAAAAAGCCGATGTTATACGCTTACAACCTTGATATGACTGCATTTCCAAATGAAAATTACGTCAAAAACCTTGACCTAATATAAAAAGTTTTTATTTTCTGAATTTATAAGACTGTTATTTCAATAAAATAATCTTTTTATCCTTAAACTTACATATATATAAAGTGAAACTTTAATCATTGAGGGTTTCCTCATCCCCATTGATCATTCCTCACCAAGCGGGTTTGTACGGGATAAACAAGATAGGTGGTGAACATATGCCCAAAAAAGTTCTCATTTTTTGTGATCCTGGGATTGATGATACGATGGCTCTCCTCTTAGCATTCTTTATCAATGAAATAGAAATCGTCGGTATCGTTGCTGATTACGGCAATGTTCCAAAAAAAATGGCCGTAGAAAATGCTCATTTTCTTACAAGCGAAGTAAAGGGTAGAAATATCAAAATCTTTGGTGGATCAGAACGTCCAATTACTGGTGCTCCTCCTGCTTTTTTTACAGATGTACACGGGAAACAAGGGCTCGGGCCAATTATTCCAAAGGTGAATGTAACTAACGAAGAAATGGAGAATTTTTTTGAAGTTATTCCTCTTATTGAACAGTATAAAGATGAATTAATTATTGTGAGCTTAGGAAGACTTACCTCCCTAGCAATTTTATTTATCGTATGTAAACAATTAATGGAGCAAGTTAAATCTTACTACGTAATGGGCGGTACCTTTTTACATCCTGGTAATGTTACCCCTATTTCCGAAGCAAACTTTTATGGCGATCCTACGGCAGCTAATATAGTCCTTCAATCCGCAGCTAACATGTACATATACCCATTAAACGTCACCCAATATTCCATCATTACACCAGAAATGGCCGAATACATTGAGGCAAAAGGAAAAGCCCCACTTGTCAAACCGTTATTCGATCATTATTACTACGGATATTATAAAGACGCCCTACCACATTTAAAGGGCAGCCCCTTCCATGACACAATGCCAATACTCGCTTTACTTGATAACTCTATGTTTACCTATCACAAATCACCTATCGTTATCATGACAGAATCTTATGCGCAGGGGGCAAGCATTGGAGAATTTCGCTCTTTAGGAGAACCTAAACCATTTATTGATTGGCCGAGTCATCAAATAGCAATTGATTTTGATTATAACCGCTTCTTCAAACATTTCATGTCACTTATGACAGGTGAACAATTTTAACATAAAAAAACAGACCGTGATTTCTCACGGTCTATCGTTTATTTTCTACAATTATCGTTTGATGTTATAGAAAGATTTGATACCATCGTAAACAGCGATTTCGCCTAGTTCGTCTTCGATGCGTAATAATTGGTTGTACTTAGCAATACGGTCAGTACGGCTCATAGAACCAGTTTTGATTTGGCCAGCGTTAGTTGCAACTGCGATGTCAGCGATTGTAGCATCTTCAGTTTCACCAGAACGGTGAGATACAACTGCTGTGTAACCAGCACGTTTAGCCATTTCGATAGCTTCGAAAGTCTCAGTTAAAGTACCGATTTGGTTAACTTTAATTAAGATTGAGTTAGAGATACCTTTTTCGATACCTTCAGCAAGTTTTTGAGTGTTAGTTACGAATAAATCGTCACCAACTAATTGTACTTTATCACCGATACGCTCAGTTAATAATTTGTGACCATCCCAGTCGTTTTCGTCTAAACCATCTTCGATAGAGATGATTGGGAAGTCTTTGCAAAGCTCTTCGTAGAAATCAACCATTTCTGCAGAAGTTAAGCCAGTACGGCCTTCGCCTGCAAGGTCATATTTACCAGTTTCTTTGTTGTAGAACTCAGAAGAAGCAACGTCCATTCCTAAGAATACGTTCTCGCCAGCTTTGTAACCAGCTTTTTCGATAGCTTCGATGATTACTTCTAGAGCTTCACGGTTAGAACCAAGGTTTGGAGCGAATCCACCTTCGTCACCTACTGCAGTGTTAAGACCTTTGTCATGTAATACAGCTTTAAGTGCATGGAATACTTCAGCACCCATACGGATTGATTCTTTGAATGTTGGAGCACCAACTGGTAAGATCATGAACTCTTGGAAGTCAACGTTGTTATCAGCGTGAGAACCACCGTTGATGATGTTCATCATTGGAGTTGGTAATTGTTTTGCATTGAATCCACCAAGGTAACGGTATAATGGAAGACCTACGAAGTCAGCTGCTGCGTGAGCTACTGCCATAGATACACCAAGGATAGCGTTAGCGCCTAGTTTACCTTTGTTTGGAGTGCCATCTAATTCGATCATAGCACGGTCGATACCAGCTTGGTCAGTTACATCGAAACCAGCGATTTCTGGAGCGATAATTTCGTTAACGTTGTTTACTGCGTTAACAACACCTTTACCAAGGTAACGAGATTTGTCACCGTCACGTAATTCTACTGCTTCGTGCTCACCAGTAGATGCACCACTTGGTACGATAGCGCGTCCGAAAGCGCCGCTTTCTGTGTAAACTTCTACTTCTACAGTTGGGTTACCACGAGAGTCAAGGACTTCGCGAGCATAAACATCAATAATTGTTGACATAATAAATTCTCTCCTTTTTATATAAGCAAATTATTTAATAATTGTTTTACCTGTCATTTCTTTCGGTTGTTCCACATTTAAAAGTGTAAGCATTGTTGGAGCGATATCTCCTAAAATACCACCTTCACGAAGCTCTACATCATTTTTTGTAACGATGAAAGGAACCGGGTTAGTTGTATGAGCTGTCATAGGACCGCCATCAGCAGTTAACTCCTGATCAGCATTACCATGGTCAGCAGTAATAAGTGCTACACCATCTTTTGCAAGAATTGCTTCTACAACTTTTCCTAAACATTCGTCAGTTGCTTCTACTGCTTTAATTGTTGGTTCCATCATCCCAGAATGGCCAACCATATCACAGTTCGCAAAGTTAAGAATGATAACATCATGTTTATCATTTTCGATTTCATTTACTAAAGCGTCCGTTACTTCGTAAATGCTCATTTCAGGTTTCAAGTCATACGTTGCAACCTTTGGTGAGTTAATTAAGATACGCTCTTCTCCTGGGAATTCAGCCTCACGACCACCGCTAAAGAAGAATGTAACGTGCGGATACTTTTCAGTTTCCGCGATGCGAAGTTGCTTTAATCCCGCTTGCGCAACAACTTCACCTAAAGTGTTATCAAGGTTCATTGGCTTGAATGCCACGTAACCATCTACAGTTTCACTGAAGTGTGTCATACATACGAATTCTGGAATGTGAGGTACTTTTTCACCACGATCGAACTCACGGAAGTCTTCGTTTGTAAATACACGAGCAATTTGAATTGCACGGTCTGGACGGAAGTTATAGAAGATAACTGCATCATCATCATTGATTGTTGCAACTGGCGTGTTATCTTCGTTAACAATTACAGACGGCAATACGAATTCATCATAGATACCGTTCGCATAAGAGTCTTCTACACACTCTTCTGCTGATTTATAAGTAGGGCCTTCACCATTCACCATAGCACTGTAACATTTTTCTACGCGATCCCAACGCTTGTCACGGTCCATAGAGTAATAACGACCAGAGATAGTCGCGAATTGTCCTACTCCTGTTTCTTTAATTACTTCATTCGTTGCATCGATATAACCTTTTGCTGTTTGTGGTCCAACATCGCGGCCATCTAAGAATGCATGGATATAAACTTTCTCCACGCCTTCTTTTGCTGCTAAGCGAAGAAGAGCAAACATATGGTTCATGTGACTGTGCACACCACCGTCAGAAAGTAAACCGAATAAATGAAGTGCAGTACCTTTTTCTTTTACGCTTTTAATTGCATTTTGGAAAGTTTCGTTCTTATCGAACTCACCTTCACGAATTGCAACGTTAACGCGTGTTAAGCTTTGATATACTACGCGGCCAGCACCGATATTTAAGTGACCAACCTCAGAGTTACCCATTTGACCTTCTGGAAGACCTACCGCCTCACCACAAGCTGTAAGCGTTGTATGAGGGAATTTGTTCCAGTAACCATCAAAATTAGGTTTCTTAGCTTGTGCTACAGCATTCCCGTAAGTTTCTTCACGAAGTCCGAAACCGTCAAGAATGATTAAAGCTGTTGGCTTTCTCATTTTACCGCCCCCAGAAGACCTAAGAACGAAGCAGGCTCTAAGCTAGCACCGCCAACTAAAGCGCCGTCGATGTCAGATTGTGCCATATACTCTTTAATGTTTTCTGGTTTTACGCTACCGCCGTATTGGATACGAACAGCTTCTGCAGCTTCTGGAGAAACAGCTTCTGCAACAACTTTACGGATGTGCGCACATACTTCGTTTGCATCTGCAGAAGAAGAAGACTTACCTGTACCGATAGCCCAGATTGGCTCATAAGCGATAACAGTTGCTTTAACTTGCTCTTCTGTTAAACCTGCAAGTGCTTTTGTCACTTGACCTGCTACTAGATCAAATGTTTTTCCGCTTTCGCGCTCTTCTAAAGTCTCACCACAACATACGATTGGTGTTAAACCATGTTCAAATGCTGCGATAGTCTTTTTCTTTACTGATTCGTCTGTTTCAGCAAACATTTCACGACGCTCAGAGTGGCCAAGTACTACATAGCCAACTTTTAAGTCGCTAAGTGCTACTGGGCTAATTTCGCCAGTGAATGCACCATTTTTTTCGAAGTGCATGTTTTGTGCACCTACTTGTAAGTCAGTTCCTTCAGTTGCTGCTACAAGACGCTCTAAGAATAGAGCTGGAGAGCAAACTACTGCATCAACAGCTGAAGCTGCTGGGATTTGACCTTTAACTTCCTCTACGAAGCTAACTGCTTCAGATAGAGTTTTATTCATTTTCCAGTTACCTGCGATAATTGGTTTACGCATGCTTTGCACCGTCCTTTTTCTTTGGCTGCTACTTATTTGTCGTTAAGACAAACTACACCTGGAAGCTCTTTACCTTCCATGAATTCTAATGACGCACCGCCGCCAGTAGAAATGTGGCTCATTTTATCAGCCATACCGAATTTTTCAACAGCTGCTGCAGAGTCACCACCGCCGATAACAGAGTATGTATCTTCTGCATCTGCTAATGCTTGTCCTACTGCTTTTGTACCTTCTGCGAATGGAGTCATTTCGAATACACCCATTGGTCCATTCCATACAACAAGCTTAGAATTTTTAATTACATCTGCATAAATTTCACGTGTTTTAGGACCGATGTCCACGCCTTCCCAGTTAGAAGGGATAGAGTCGATACCAACAATTTTAGTTGTTGCAGTTTCAGAGAATTCCTCAGTGATTACAACATCAACTGGCATGTAGAAGTTTACGCCTTTTTCTTTTGCAAGTTGCATAAATTCTTTAGCTAGTTCAATCTTGTCGTCTTCACATAGAGATAGACCAATTTCATGACCTAAAGCTTTAACGAACGTGTAAGCAAGTCCGCCACCGATGATTAAGTTATCTACTTTGTCTAATAGATGACGAATTACACCGATTTTATCTTTTACTTTCGCACCACCGATGATAGCTGTAAATGGACGTTCTGGGTTAGAAAGTGCTTTACCAAGTACATCTAACTCTTTTTCCATTAATAGACCAGATACTGCTGGTAGGTATTCTGCGATACCTGCTGTAGAAGCATGAGCACGGTGAGCTGCACCGAATGCATCGTTTACGAAGATGTCAGCAAGTGCTGCAAATTCTTTCGCAAGTTCTGCATCGTTCTTTTCTTCGCCCGCATAGAAACGTACGTTTTCAAGAACTAATACGTCGCCTTCGTTCATTGCTGCAACCATTTCTTGTGCAACTGGTCCGAATGCTTCGTCAGCTTTTTTAACATCTTTACCAAGAAGCTCGCCTAAACGTGCTGCTACTGGAGTAAGACGTAATTCTTCTACTGCTTGACCTTTTGGACGGCCTAAGTGGCTTGCTAAAATAACTTTCGCACCTTGCTCTACTAAATATTTAATTGTAGGAAGAGCTGCACGGATACGAGTTTCATCTGTAATTTTGCCTTCTTTCATAGGTACGTTGAAATCAACGCGGCAAAATACACGCTTACCTTTTAAATCTACGTCACGAATTGATTTTTTGTTCATTGGATTTCCCTCCGACTACTAGTTAGGATTGACAAAACCCATTCAAAAGCTTAACACATTTGCTTTTAAAACGAAAGAAGAGAGAGAGGGAACAAACCCTCTCCCTCGTTTTGTCATTGATAACTTATATAATTAAGAATTAAAGACCTTTTGAAGTCATGTAAGCTGCTAAGTCTACTACGCGGTTAGAGTAACCAGTTTCGTTATCGTACCAAGAAAGTACTTTAACCATGTTACCTTCCATTACCATTGTAGATAATGCATCGATTGTAGAAGAAGCTGTACATCCGTTATAGTCGATAGATACTAATGGCTCTTCGCTGTATCCAAGGATACCTTTTAATTCGCCTTCAGCTGCTGCTTTGAATGCTGCGTTTACATCTTCAACTGTTACTTCTTTGTCAAGTTCAACAACTAAGTCAACAAGAGAAACGTTAGCAGTTGGAACACGTACAGCGCCACCGTTTAATTTACCTTTAAGTTCTGGTAATACTAATGCTACAGCTTTAGCTGCACCAGTAGATGTTGGGATCATGTTTTCAGCTGCTGCACGAGCACGACGTAAATCTTTGTGTGGTAAGTCTAAGATTTGTTGGTCGTTAGTGTAAGAGTGAATTGTTGTCATCATTCCGCGTTTTACGCCGAATTTTTCGTTTAATACTTTAGCGAATGGAGCTAGACAGTTTGTAGTACAAGAAGCGTTAGATACTACGTTGTGGTTAGCTGCATCGTATTGTTCATGGTTAACACCCATAACTACAGTGATATCTTCGTCAGAAGCTGGAGCTGAGATGATAACTTTCTTAACTGATCCACCTAAGTGTTTTTCAGCGTCTGATTTTTTAGTGAAACGGCCAGTAGATTCTACTACTACTTCTACTCCGTAGTCGCTCCATGGTAATTGAGCTGGGTCACGCTCAGCGATAACTTTAATTTCTTTACCGTTAACAACGATGCTGTTTTCGTTAGCAGATACTTCTGCATTTAAAGTTCCGTGAACTGTGTCATATTTTAAAAGGTGAGCTAATGTTTTAGCATCTGTTAAGTCGTTGATTGCTACTACTTCTACCTCAGAGTTGTTAAGAGCTGCGCGGAATACGTTACGTCCGATACGTCCAAATCCATTAATACCAATTTTAGTCATTTGAATTTCCTCCTTGGGGGATTATATTAAAGGGTAAAACCCTTTGTTAATTGTTTTGCTGCACCTTCATCTGTAATTAGAATTGAAGTGTGCCCTTGCTTTATTACAGCCTGTATTGCTTTTGCCTTTGAAGAACCTCCAGCGACTGCAACAACGTGAGATACATTTTGTAAATCCTCAAGTTGCATACCAACTGTTCTTACTTTATGAACAACATTTCCTTCTTCATTAAAGTAGTAACCGAAAGCTTCGCCAACTGCTTCGCTTGCTTGAATCTTTAACCAATCTGCTTCTGAAGTACTTCTGCGACGTGCCATTGTTAACGCATCACCTATTCCATGAATGACGATATTGGAAGATCGAATCAACTCAAGAACTTCTTTCACGGAAGGCTCTGTCACAATAGACGCATATGCTTCGCTACTAACATGGTCTGGAACATACAATAAGCGATAATTACTCATCGTATTTTGCGCCATCTTGGCACAAATGGTATTGGCTTCTAATTCAACACCTTCTCCAATTCCACCACGTGCTGGGACAAATAGCATATGTAAATCTTTGCAATCAAGTTGCATCATGTCCGCAGCAGCAGCTAGCGTAGTTCCTCCAGCCACAGCAACGATATTATTCGCTGTCAGACGGTCTTTTATACAAGTCACACAAGCACGGCCCATCTCCAGTTTGACCCAAGGTGATTCATCACTATCACCAGGGACAACGAAAACTTCATCCAAGTCTAATGTTTCCTTAAGTTGCTTTTCTAAAACCTTTAACCCGGAAATTTCTTTCATAAAGTCTTCCAAAGCAAGAACTAAAGCTGTTCCTTCTTCTGTCAAAGTCATTCCAGAAGAAGCGACGTGAACTAAGTTTTGTTCTTTCAAAACTTGAACTTCACTTCGCAATACTCGTTCTGTCATACCGAGGCTTGCTGATAAGTTTCTTCTTCCAATCGGCTGCATGAGCCTAATGTATTGAAGAATTTGCATTCTCGTTTGCATAACAGGTAGCAGATCAGGTAATAATTTTTTTGTGTTCTGAATCCATGAGCGCATATCTTTTCTCCTCACTACATTGGTTCATTTTTCCTTCGTGGTCACTTTACGTCCCGTAGTGACATTTTGTGTCCCACATAGGTTAAAAAAATAATCCCTGCTACGTGTATTATTGTAACAGGAGATAGAAACTTATTCAACTCTTAACTGCATTCTTTATATAGTTTATTATGACACCTTTGTGAATGTTACCATATTCTACTTGTTTTCCGTCCATTTCTACAACCGGAATCATTAAGTGATATTTTTCTAAAAGGTCATTATCTTCATATATATCTATTTCCTCGATTTGAAAAGAATATTCACATTGTACTTCCTGTAAAACTTGTTTCGCCTTCACGCAAAGGCCACAATCTTTTTTAGTATACAGTACAACTTTCATCTTCTTCACCTATCCGATCGTTTTTCGTAATGACGAAGCTGGGATATGCATTTGTTCTCTATACTTCGCCACTGTTCTTCGAGAAATAACAATTTCATGCTCTTCTTCTAATAATTTTGAAATCTTTTGATCTGAAAGTGGCTTTTTCTTATCCTCTGCCCCAACTAGCGTTTGAATAAATTGTTTTACACGTTTTGTAGAAACTGCTTCATCTTCAGTCGTCGAAACGGCATTGCTAAAGAACGATTTCATCTCAAATAAACCGTGTGGTGTTTGCACATATTTATTTCGCGTCGCACGACTAATTGTTGATTCATGCACACTTAACTCTTCCGCTACCTCTTTTAAAGCGAGAGGTCTTAAATACTCTGGACCTTTCCAGAAGAAATCACGTTGTTTTTCCATAATAATATTCATCACTTGCAGCAGCGTCTGTTTTCTCTGCTTCAAACTGCGCATAATCCACTGCACATGCTGATACTTTTCTGATACGTAAGATGCTACTTCACTTTCACTATTATTAAGAAGCGCACTATATTCAGAATGAATTTCAATTCTCGGCATATTTCTCTCATTCATTTGTAAAACGAGGCGATCGCCATCTTTTTTCACCGCCATATCAGGCACAATATAAAGTGGTTTATCTGAAGAAAACGCAAGACCTGGTTTTGGTTGTAATGACGTTATACAATTTACCGCACTCTGTAATTCCTCATTACTACATTTCAACACTTGAACGAGCTTTCGCCAATCTTTCTTCACAAAATAAGCGAAATGATCTTCTACAACCTCTTCTGCTAATCCATTCCGTCTTTGTAAGCGCTTCAATTGCAAGGTTAGACATTCCTGAATATTACGCGCCCCTACCCCTGCTGGTTCCAGTGATTGGACAAGCTCTACAGAGCGGTCGACTACATGAATATGCGCAGAAAGGAGCTCTGCTAACTCTTCATTCGTTTCTTGTAAATATCCATTTCCATCCATGTTCATAATAATGAAAGAAGCTACTTTTCGCTCTTCTTCATCTATTTTATAATACTGTATTTGATTTAATAAATGTTGCTGAATCGTTGTAGAATCCACACTGTAGATCTCCATCTGATTCTCGACTTGTTTGCTGGTACTTTTACTGTTGTTAGAGCTCTTTTTCTTCTCCCTCTCAAAACCACCTAACTCAATAAGGGGATTCTCTAACGATTGCTCATACAAAAACTCCGATAATTCTTGTACATTATACTGGAGCATTGTAATCGCTTGCCTTAACTCTTGTGTCATTGCCAAACGTAAGCTTTGTTCTTGTAAAAGACTTGCCTTCAAACTAATCTCCCCCTTGTTTCTATTGTACAATAAGTTTGGTAAAAGGAGAATGCTATCACAGACACCCATTCCAAAATATTATTAATTTATATGTATTAATGAGATTTACAACTTACAACCTAAATTTGAATAATATTGAAAGAAAATAATAAACTCAATTATTTGTTACCACATACTAATAGTAACCCTTAATTTTATATATAACAACATTAAATTTATCTCTGTTCAATTCCAAAATAAAAAGAGCAGTTTAGGTATAGTGACACTTCACTATGCCTAACTACTCTTTTACGATTCTTAATTAAGAAAGAAACCTCTTATTTAAAGCTAAGGAACTTTGATTCCTAATTACATAGGAATCATAGAGATAATCGTTCGATTCACTAGACGCTCCTTGAATTCCTCTCATCTCTTCCACAGACAACTCAACTATTTTTTTCACGCTTCTCTCGTTATTACTATCCATCATTTTTTGTTTTCTTTTCGAAAAAAATCCCATAATTTATTCCCCCCTGCAATTAATTATTTTTTAACAATTGAATGAATTTAAGGCTCTTACCACTTCTTAATACACCTTTCGGATAGACCTTCGCTGCAAACATAGCAATTAAGCTAATGCTAGCCAGTAATACAACCATAGATGTAATAATTTCTAAACTCCCAACGGATCCATTTATAATCCTAACTACCATACTAATTGGAGCTGTAAACGGAACATATGATGTCACCCTTGATACTAGCCCTTCAGGGTTATCAAGTACTACTAATAACTCCACCACTAAGCTTCCCATCAATATAAGAGTAATCGGCATCGTTGTTCCGGATAATTCTTCTGGCCTGCTTACCATAGAACCAAACACTGCGAAAAGTGCCGCATAAACGAAGTAACCGAGAACAAAATATAACAAGAAATATGCAGCATGCTCACCTGTAATCATATTTACATCAATATTCACTCCAAAAAACGAATCCGATACCTTAAAAATTCCAGATTTAATATATAGCGCCATACTAAGGAAGAAAATAAATAACTGTGTCAAACTAGCAAGACCGACTCCTAATATCTTCCCAAAGACCATGTGAGCAGGCGACACCTTCGTTACCATCACTTCCATAACACGCGACGCCTTCTCTGACGCTACCGCTGTAGCAATCGCATTTCCATACGAAGTAATTGCTAAGTACATAATCGCTACTAATAAATACACCAGTAAGAATGAGCTTGTTTCTTCGTTATTTAAGTTTTGCTTTTTCGCTTGCACGTTCATCGTCAGTGATTTCACAGCCTCTTCTGATAACTGTTGTTTAACTACCGCACTTTGAAAATACTGATTTTGTACAAATACCTGCGCACTTTGAATCAACTTAGGATTATCCACCTTCATAAAGTAATCTAATACTGGTTCAGCACCCGCACCCTCTTTTAATATAAAGAGCGCTTCGACTTTCTTATCTAACAAATGTTGCTTATATTGATTTAATTTTGTTTTATCACCTAAAGACCAATCCCATTCTGGAAGAGCTTTACTAAGATTAGATTGATCCAAAGTAACATTAGGTGCTTCGGAAATAAATACAACTTTTGCTTTTTCTTTCTCTCCAGAAAACTTTTGTACTAAAGTTGGAAAGGAGAATAAGAATATCCCTCCCCCTATTAATAACAATGTCATCCCAATAAATATTTTCGTCCTCACACGATCCCAATACGTTTACCCTAAAACAATCTAGAAATTCCTCATTACTTATGCACCCGCCTTTTCAACAAAGATTTGATGTAAAGAAGGTTCTTTAATAGAAACATCTCGGATATATTGTTTAGTTTTAATGTCTTCAAGCAGCGAAAATGCATCCTCTCCATCATTAACTTTAATCATGAACGTACGATTAACTTTTTCAAAATTGAAATTTTTTTCTTAAGAATAGGTTCAATATCCCCTTCCGTTTGCAACGTCATATATTTGTATTGATAACTTTTCTTAATATCTGACAAGGCACCCGATAATACAAGTTGACCATTTTTCATAATACAAATTTCCTCACAGAACGTTTCTACACTGTCCATTTGATGACTACAGAAGATAATCGTTTTTCTTTGCGCGATTAACTCGAGCACAACATTTTTTAACATCTCTGCATTTACAGGATCCAATCCACTAAATGGTTCATCTAGTATGATGAATTCCGGATTATGCAATATCGCTGAAATCAATTGAATTTTTTGTTGATTTCCCTTTGACAATTCCTCTGTTCTCTTCTTTAAATGTGGTGTCATTTCTAATTTTTCTAGCCACTGTAACGCATGCCTTTTTGCAAGATTAGCTGGCATTCCTTCTAACTTGCCGAAATACACCAATTGCTCCACTACATTCATTTTCGGGTATAATCCACGCTCTTCTGGTAAATAGCCAATAGATAGGTCTTTCTTTGAAAAAGGGCGATTATTCCATAGAATTTGGCCGCTATCCGGTTTGATTAAATCTAAGATCATACGAATCGTTGTCGTCTTACCAGCACCATTTCGGCCCAGCATCCCTAAAATTCCACCTTCTTCTACACGTATATTTAAATCATTAACGGCTTTATATTCACCAAATGTTTTATCTAATCCTTGAATTTCAAATGCCATATATAACATCCCCTTTTAGCTTTTTACGAAATAAATAACCGCCATTCCTAATGCAATCCCGCCTACCATCAACAAAAACTTTTTCATCACTATTGCCTCCTTCATTTACTTGTTAAGTTGTATCTTTATCATAGACTTCTTTCTGATGCTATTGTCCGCAATCCGTACTGTATTTACCGTAAAAAAGGCGAACCACTCTTATGTGGTTCACCGCAATTTCAACAGATGACATTGATTGTATGAAAACTTCTTAAATGTTATTATAAAAATATTCAGAAATTAAACGATATACCTACAAAGAGAGGTGTCTAAACCGTTGCAGATACAACGTAATTTCGTTTTCATTTTATGTGTAACTATCCTGTATTTTTTGTTTACAAGGCTATATCTTATATAAAATAAACCAACCATATAGTGGAGTTCTTATTTCTAAAACAGACTCAACTACATACACAATAGCAAAAATTAAATCCTCCGGTTGGGCTTTTCATACGGACTTAAAAGAAGGAGATATAATCTATTCGATAAATAAAGAAAAGCCTCATTTAGGAATACTTCCTGGATACCAAAACCAATCACTAAATGCATCTGAAATACAAATTAAAAAAGACGATATTACCCAAACTTATAAAGGAACACAACATTTTATTGATTCTCGTGACAAAATTATTTCTGTATACTTTCCCTTCCTACTCGCTTTTATTTGTTTAGGGTTATCTATTTTTCTTTATACAAAGAAGCCTTTGAACCGGGAAACATTCTTTTTGATCACGTTTCTATTCATGACTTCCTCAAGTCTTCTAATCGCAGTTGAATCTGGTAAAGGTGATTTTATCGCTCTCATTATTTTAAGTATTGTATTTCAAGGTACACCTATGTCTCTCATTTTATTGTTGAATGAATTATTCAAGAAAAAGCAACTATACGTTATTTCTATGAGATTTCTAAAAATCGATATTACAATCGGCATTATTTTACTATTACTCTCTATTTTAACGATGTTCATTCCATGTCCAATAGTTAATACCGATGGATTAGAACTAATTTACCTTTCAATAAATATTATCTTTTGTATATATTTTTTAATCCGTGCCTATATCAAATATCACAGTACAGTACATAAACCATTTTTAAAATTAATGCTCACGATTCATTCCATTGCCTTCTTTCCGTTCGTTACACTCTATGCTCTTCCAGATGCAATATTCAAAACACCTATTCTCTCAGCAGATATTGGCGCTATGTTCCTAATCGCTCTTCCAATCGGGTATTTTTATTTAGTAGCGACGAAGCAGATTTTTGATATAGAGTTTGTATTTGATCGTTTACGGTATTACGCATTTCTGTCACTAATTCCAACTCTATTAATTGCAATCATTACGAGCTGGAGCATTTATTACAAAGACAATTTTCTCTCTCGACTACTGCAAAGTTTTATTATTATTTTTCCGTTAAACATTCTATTTCTCATATTAAAAGAAAGATTAGATTTTACATTCCGTAATCACCTCTTTCGGACTAAAACAAACTTATACGTAAACATTGAACAGTTTACCGCACAGCTATCATCTATTATGAAAACAGAAGAGTTAGAGAAAAAATCCACTAATGAAATCGTTTCGATGTTGAAACCTTCTTTTATTCAATTTGTTCAATATGATATGAAAGACAACACATATACACTCTGTAACGGATATCGACAAACGAAAGATTTCACACTTTCTAAAAAGAAAAAATGGAGTATGGCAGCATTACTAATTAATGATTTATTAGAGGATGATGGATGCATTGGCATTTACTTATACTCTACTAAACATATAAAACACTACATCTGGATTGGAAGAAAATTGAATAATATTAAATATAATACGCATGAAAAATCATGGTTCATCACTGTCACGACATACGTCCGTCTTATTTACGAAAACTTGTATACTATTAATGAAATTATTCATTCTCTAGAGCAGGAGAGTTTAGAATCCAAAACAAATTCTGCAAGCTTATCACGCCTACTCTTTCAAATTTCTGAACAAGAAAGGCGCCGACTCGCTTCAGATTTACACGACTCTGCATTACAAGATCAAATCGTATGGTACCGCAAACTAGACTCTTTACTAAAAAACAAATCCGTTCCACTAGAATTAAAAAATGAACTAAAAAAAATCCACTTCGGTATGCACGATGTAATACAACAAATTCGCGACACATGCAATGAATTGCGTCCATCACTTTTATCAGATGCTGGTTTAATTGGTGCATTAAGAGAATTGCTAGCCCAAACACAATTACGTGTGCAGTTTCATATTCAATTTGATCATGAATCAATTCAAGAACATCATTACGATTTTGACAAAATTTTATCTTTATATCGTATCATTCAAGAACTACTAACAAACGCAGATAAACATTCCGAGGCAACCATCGTATCGATTTTTTTATGGGAAGAGAATAACTGCATTTTCCTAGACTACCGAGACAACGGCAAAGGTTTTGATATAGACACTCCCTACTCTCCTAAGCAGCATATGGGGATTTCCGGTATAAAAGGAAGGCTTCATTCAATTGGCGGAGAAATACATATAGTATCCGAAACTAAAAAAGGACTTCAAGTAAACATTACAGTTCCGAGGTGGTAAATAATGATTCGAGTATTAATCGTAGATGATCATCAAATTGTAGGCGAAGGAACAAAGAGCATGATTGAATTAGAAGAAGATATGCAAGCAGAATATATTTTAAATGAACAGGAAGCACTTATAAAAAGTGACGCTACACCTTTTGACGTATATCTCTTGGATATGAATATGCCCAATTGTAGTGGTATTGAACTCGCCCAGAAAATATTACATATTCAAACAGATGCAAAAATCATTTTATACACAGGTTTTGAATACGTATCCCAATTTAATTTATTAATAAACTCTGGTATCAGCGGAATTATTAGTAAATCAGCTTCTCAGCAAGAGCTATTAATGGCAATTCGTGCAGCTGTAAATAGATATACTTTACTTCCTATTTCTTTATTACGTCAACTACGTACAGACGATATAACGACTCAACAACTTGAAAATAAAACCGCTCTTCTTACACAAAAAGAATTAGAAATCTTAGAATCCGTCTCTAAAGGAAGTAGCAATAAACAAATTGCTGATGAACTGTACATGAGTTCAAGAGCTGTAGAATACAACCTAACAAAAATCTTCAAAAAATTAAAAGTAGGATCACGCTCCGAAGCTTTAACAGAAGCAATGAGACAAGGCATTTTGAAAGTACACATATAAAATGAAACTTCCATCAGTTTGTTTTGTTTAACCCTTAAATAATGAGATAAATAAAAAAAAGTCCTAACCTACAAAACGTAAGTTAGGACTTTTTAACGCGCCCAGAGGGATTCGAACCCCCGGCAGACGTGGTACCGGAAACCACCGCTCTATCCGACTGAGCTATGGGCGCATGATTATAGAAAACACTTCATTTTCTCTTCATAATAATAGCAATAAAAACCATTTAAATCAATAAAAACTCTTTGATAGCACATTATATATATGCTTTTTGTCTGCATAAAAAAGCCCCCTAATTTCTACATTTAGGAGGCACTTCTTACCCATTTTATTTATCTAGTTTCTCTTTAATCTCTTTTGGAATTTCATTCGGCTGTACTTCTTGGTATGTTTCAATATATTCACCTTTTGTTTTAACCTTTACATACGCTCCTTCTCGAAGCCCACGAGGTGCATAAAACTTAACGTCTCTTCCTTCACCCGAAGCGTAATAACCAGTAAGTTTATAGTCTCCAGCTACCTCTCCAACTGTAGATAATCGGCCAGATTCTTTCGCTTTTACATATACAAATTCTTCTTTCACAAGCGGATTATATCTATCAGTCACCTCATTATGAGAAAAGCTTGCCACACCAATAACTAATATAAAAAGTCCAATTAAACCTAATAATAATTTCTTCATTTTTCTCTCCTTAAAATATCCTTTTAACTTACTTTACTTTCTTTATTCTAGGAGAAAGAGGGTTTTTCCACTATCGCTTTTCCTTACATATTCATTACAAAATTGTAATCCACACATGTAATATCCCTAAATTTTCCAATCATAAATTCACCCCAACTCACAAATTATAATCTTTGAATTGATATTCCAAAGGGGGCTTCATTCAATGACTGTAATTACGAAACTAAAGCAAACTGTTTCTGGATTAAAAAGTGCACAAGCTAGCTTAGAGGGATTCGCTCTTGATACGGATAACCAACAAGCTAAGCAACTTTTCCAAACAGCTGCGCAGCAAACACAAACGATTATCGATTCTTTAAACCCACGCGTTGAAGAAGTCCAACAAGAAGAACCACAATACTCACAGCAATAACGAATCAGTCTTGCTGTGAAATAGAAAAAGGATGATATGCAGTCATCCTTTTTCTATCACATTACATATTGCAATAGAAATGGAATGATAATTATGCGAAAACTCGGCCTCATAACCGCATTATTTGCACTTCTATTTAGCTCTTTTACCGGATGTGATAATAGTCCTTTAGATAAAAAAGTGAAAGAAGAAGCAAAACGAACGGAGAAAGAAAAAGGTCCAAAGTTAACAAAGACGAGTACGGAATCCTTTAATCAATCTATATCACAAGGAGCAAAGAAAAGAGCTCTCGCTATGGATGAAATTATAAAAAGCACAGCAGTGAATTCAAATTTAGATCTCTACATAGCAGTTACACCTGAGCATCACGAAAGGTTTGGATTAAAACCTCTTCGTAAAAAGCTTCAAAAGCAGCTAAGTGATGAGCATCCTACTTTCGATGTTCGTGTCAGTACAGATAAAAAAATCTTTATGTTACTCGAAAAACTCGAAAGAAAAATTAAGGAAAAAGAAGTATCTAAAGATGAAATTAATAAACAATTAAAATTCATTGGTAAAAAAATGGAGTCTAACACTTAACGCTTTTTAAAAGAAAAGGAAGGATTGCAATGTCTAGTAAAGATAAAAACTTAACCCCTGTACAACAGGAGTATAAAAAATTCGAACAAGAACGCGAACCGAAACGACCTGTCTTAAAAAATTGTATAAAAGCCTTTTTCGTCGGTGGTTTTATTTGCTTCATCGGACAACTTATTTCTACTTTTTACATCACATATTTTGATTTCACTGAACGCTCAGCAGGAAATCCAACAGTCGCAACTCTTATTTTCATTTCTATGTTACTAACTGGATTTGGTATATACGATCGTTTTGGACAGTTTGCTGGTGCTGGTACAGCTGTACCTGTTACTGGATTTGGTAACTCTGTTATTGCAGCATGTATCGAACACCGAACGGAAGGATTCGTCCTTGGTGTTGGCGGCAATATGTTTAAACTAGCGGGTTCTGTTATTTTATTTGGTGTATTTTCAGCTTTCGTCATCGCACTTATTAAAACGATTCTCGTTCAATGGGGAGGTCTATAAATGTTACAAGGACACCGAACGTGGGTATTTGAAAATAAACCCGTTATTATTTCGACAGGAGTCGTTGGTGGACCGTTTGAAGCAAAGGGGAACATCCCAGAAGACTTCGATATCCTTCATGAAGATTTATGGCTCGGACAAGATTCCTATGAAAAAGCACATAAAATTTTATTCGAAGAAGCTTGTAGTCGCGCTACTGAAAAAGCAGAGCTTCGTAAAGATGATATTCAATTTGTACTTGCAGGAGATTTAATCAATCAAATTACTCCAACAAGCTTTGCTTGCCGGACACTTGGCACTCCTTATCTCGGATTATTCGGGGCTTGTTCTACTTCTATGGAAGGTTTAGCACTTGGGGCAAGTATCGTAAATGCAAAAGGCGCAAAATATTTATTAACTGGTGCATCCAGTCATAATACAGCTGTAGAAAAACAATTCCGCTATCCTACCGAATACGGCGGACAAAAGCCACCTACTGCACAGTGGACAGTAACCGGAGCAGGAGCCGCCATTTTAAGCGATACTGGACATGGTCCAAGAGTAACCTCTGCAACGATTGGACGAGTTATTGATATGGGATTAACAGACCCTTTTAATATGGGGGGCGCGATGGCTCCAGCTGCAGTTGATACAATCGAAGCCCATTTACGCGAACGACAAATCGATGCCTCTTACTACGATTTAATCGTAACAGGCGATCTCGGACATGTAGGACGCGAAATTGCTTATGACTTACTACATAAACACGGAACGAAAGTAACGAGCGAACAATTTCAAGATTGCGGAATTATCATTTATAGAGAAGGACAACCTGTCATAGCTGGTGCTAGCGGGCCTGGATGTTCCGCAACAGTCGTGTACGGTCATTTATTAAACCGAATGAAAAGAGGAGAGTTCAAAAAAATACTTGTCGTTGCGACAGGCGCTTTACTATCTCCACTTACATTCCAACAAGAAGAAACGATTCCGTGTATCGCTCACGCCGTTTCGATTGAATTTGGAGGTGCAACGCAATGATTTTTTTCTGGGCTTTCGTCATCGGCGGACTCATATGCGTAATCGGACAACTTATGTTTGATGTCGGCAAGTTAACACCAGCTCATACAATGGCAACACTCGTTGTTGCCGGAGCAATATTAGATGGATTCAATTTGTATGAACCATTAATTGATTTCGCTGGAGCCGGGGCAACTGTACCTATTACAAGCTTTGGTAATGCCCTTGTTCATGGCGCAATGGAAGAAGCTGCAAAACATGGCATCGTTGGCGTTATTACTGGCATGTTTAAAGTAACGAGCGCCGGCGTATCCGCGGCTATTATTTTCGGCTTCATAGGTGCATTGTTATTTAAACCGAAAGGATAAGGAGTGTTTGTATGACTGTTATCGCTAGCGTAAAAACTTGCCTTGCTAGTGTAAGAGGAGCTCAAGCAAGTTTAAGCTCTCTTTCATTAAATTCACAAGACGACGAATCCAAACGCGTATTTCATGAATGTATGTTAGAAATGGACAACGTCATCGCTGATTTACAGAATAGAGTTTCAGTATTAGAACGTGAAGAACCTCAATATAAAGGGTTTTAAGTAGACTGGAGGAAATGACTATGTCTCACCTGCCGGAATGGACACTTGTCATTCTTCGCTCTGTATTCATATTAATTATTTTATTCGCTATTACGAAATGGTTAGGGAAAAGACAAATCTCTCAGCTCTCCTTTTTTGAATACATTGCCGGAATGACAATCGGTGACATCGCTGCCCAAGTATCTACAGGGCTCGATTCGAAATTTTTCCACGGCGTCTTTGCGATACTCATTTTCGCTGCGGTACCTTTTTTCACAGGAATCCTCTCCTTAAAGAACAAAACAGCTCGGGATTTCTTTGAAGGGAAATCTACCGTATTAATAAAAGATGGAAAGATACTCGAAGATAACTTAAAGAAAGAAAAATATACGAGTGACGAATTACTTGAACTACTCCGAGGGAAAAGTGCGTTCAGCGTAGCTGAAGTCGAATTTGCTGTCTTAGAACCGAGCGGAGAATTAAATGTACTATTAAAGAAAGATTCTCAGCCACTTACTGCAAAAGACATCGGTTTAAAAGTACCGAATGAAAAAGAACCACAAACTGTTATTATGGATGGAAATGTACTAGATGAACCTCTTTCAGCAAGCGGACATAACCGTGCTTGGCTACATTCAGAATTAGAAAAACTCGGCGTTGTTATTGAAAATGTCTTTCTCGGTCAAGTGGATTCATACGGACAACTTACTATCGACATTTACAATGACAAACTCCAAATGCCTTCTCCTCAAAACAAACCTTTATTATTAGCATCTTTAAAAAAATGTCATGCTGATCTTGAACTATTTTCCCTAGAAACAAAGTCGAAGTCAGCAAGCGAAATGTATAGTAAAAACGCGAAACAAATCGAAAAGATTTTAAATAGAGTTACCTATCTTTTAAAAGACTAATTATCGAAAGAACGCTTCAGTTAACAAGCGTTCTTTTCCTTTTTCTCCAGTTTTCATAACGTTTAAATTTATGTAATTCGGTTATGATGTTGAAGATACATAAGCAGGGAATTTCGAAAACATAGCGAATATTTCATGGTACAACTACATATTTTTTGATTTAAAGTGGTTTCGTTTGACCTTTATTGACCATAATTGTATTATAAGACTAAGAAAGCTTTAGAAGGAGGAAATAACAGATGAATTTAATTCCTACAGTAATTGAACAAACAAATCGTGGAGAACGCGCTTACGATATTTACTCTCGACTACTAAAAGACCGCATCATTATGCTTGGTAGTGCAATTGATGACAACGTAGCTAACTCAATCGTTTCCCAGCTTTTATTCTTGGAATCTCAAGATCCAGAAAAAGATATTCACATCTACATCAACAGCCCTGGTGGTTCTATCACAGCAGGTATGGCAATCTATGATACAATGCAGTTTATTAAACCACAAGTATCAACAATCTGTATCGGTATGGCTGCATCTATGGGTGCATTCTTACTTGCAGCAGGTGAAAAAGGAAAACGTTATGCACTTCCAAACAGTGAAGTAATGATTCACCAACCACTTGGTGGAGCACAAGGTCAAGCGACTGAAATCGAAATCGCTGCAAAACGTATCCTATTCTTACGTGAAAAACTAAACCAAATTCTTGCTGACCGCACTGGTCAACCACTTGAAGTACTACAACGCGACACAGACCGCGACAACTTCATGACAGCAGAAAAAGCTTTAGAATACGGTTTAATCGATAAGATCTTTACAAATCGTTAATACTTAAAAGCGAAAGCGGCTCGTTTAGAATCGCAGGGCGATGGAGCCCCTGATTCCGAGGCGCTTTTTGCCTCGAATGAAGGGGCGAAACAACCGGAGATTCTAGCCGCTGGAGCTAGATATAACTAAAAGTGGAAGCGCCCTATAATTGGGCGCTTCTTTTATATATTGTTCCCCGCTCACATACCCCATCCAGTATCCCTCTAAATATATCAACGATTTTTCAATTATATCGAACAAAACTCAAATTATATCAACGATTTTTTTAATATATCAACGGTTCGACACAACATATCGATTTACCGACAATCTCCGACAAGGACAAACCAGCTAAATACCCCTCCCCGCTAATCCGCACAAACAACAAAACAAAAAAACTATCGCATATACGCGATAGCTCTTTATTGTACATATGCAGCTAATGCTTCTAAAGCCTCTTGTGCATCTGAACCTTCTGTTGTAATTGTTATCATGCTTCCAGTTCCAATTGCTAAGCTCATAATCCCCATTATGCTCTTTGCATTTACTGTCTTTCCATCTTTCTCAATAAAGATATCTGCATGAAAGCGATTTGCCTCTTGTACAAACAACGCAGCCGGACGTGCTTGTAAACCGTTTTTTAATGAAACCTGAACTCGTTTTTGAACCACAGCTCCATTTCCCCTTTAACCTCTTATTTTTTTGCTACCGTTTCCCCCGCGCGTAATTTCTCTGCAATTTCATCGATTTTACGCAAACGATGATTAATACCCGATTTACTAATTTTCCCCCCGGATACCATCTCACCTAACTCTTTCAATGTTACATCTTGATAATCTCTTCGTAGTTGCGCAATCTCTTGTAGTTTATCTGGCAATATATCAAGACCAACCGTCTCATCAATATAGCGGATATTTTCAATCTGCCTTAGCGCTGCACCAATTGTTTTATTTAAATTAGCTGTTTCGCAGTTCACTAAACGATTTACGGAATTACGCATATCACGTACGATTCGAATATCTTCAAACCTTAAAAGTGCATTATGAGCACCAATAATATTTAAAAATTCCGTAATTTTCTCCGCTTCTTTCAAATACGTAATGTACCCTTTTCTTCTTTCCAACGTCTTACTATTTAAATCAAATCCGTTCATCAGTTCACATATAGCATCATTATGTTCCTTATATAACGAAAAGATCTCTAAATGATAAGATGATGTTTCTGGGTTATTTACTGAACCACCTGCTAAAAATGCACCGCGTAAATATGATCGTTTACAACACTTCTTCTCAATCAATTCTTGTGATATATTTCGAATAAATGAAAAGTCATCTCGAACGATATGAAGATCGGCTAATATTTCGCGAGACTTTTCAACAAGCCTTACGATATATACATTATTTTTCTTCAATCGCATTTTTTTACGAACAAGTAATTCTACCGTCACATCATATCCTTTTTTCAAAAGCGTATAAATCCTTCTTGCAATTGCCGCATTTTCTGTTTGAATATCGATAGATAGACGACGGTTTGAAAAAGAAAGCGATCCGTTCATTCGAAGTAACGCCGATAATTCTGCTTTCTCACAGCATTCTTTCACTTCAAGATTCGTCAACTCTTTCTTTGTTTCTGATGCAAATGACACAGTCAACACCTCCTTATACGATTATTATGGAACAAAATTCTTGTCCTATATGAATGAGGAGCGCCACCTCAAACGAGGCAACGCACATTTATAACAATGAATATAAAATCGAAGCTAACTTTAACGTATCATGCCTTACAACACGATCATCATACTTCGCTAGTCCCTCTTGAATAACATCAATATTATTTTCAGCAAAACGTTCTTCATCCACTACAACTGGTGTAGACATTTCTTCCTCATATAACTTACGTAATTCACAAGGAATCTCACGGTTATTTACAATTGCAGTATTAATAAATGGTTGCCCTAAATGATCGTGTAACGCCTGCACATGATCAAAAGCAGTATATCCCATCGTTTCACCCGCTTGTGTCATAACGTTACATACATATACCTTCTTCGCCTTTGCAGCAAGAACAGCGTCCCCAATTTTGTTAACAACTAAGTTGGGTAATATACTCGTATACAAACTTCCTGGGCCGAAAACAAGTAAATCAGCTCGTTTAATCTCAGCCAAGGTTTCATGCAATGGCTCTACATCTTCTGGAGTTAAAAAGACACGATTAATCTTCTTTCCGTAATAAGGAATCTTTGATTCACCTGTTACAATTTCCCCATCTTCAAGTTCCGCATGAAGTACCGCACTTTGATTCGCTGCTGGTAATACACGTCCTCTGACATTTAATACTTTACTTGTTTCCGTAATTGCATGGAAAAAGTCTCCTGTAATCGAGGTCATACCTGCCAACAATAGATTTCCTAACGCATGACCTTTCAGTCCGTCTCCTGTTGTGAAACGGTGCTGAAATAAAGCTTCCACCAGTGGCTCTACATCCGATAACGCAACCAGTACGTTACGGATGTCACCTGGAGGTGGAATTTCTAGCTCATCACGTAATCGACCCGAACTGCCACCATCATCAGCGATTGTAACAACTGCTGTAATATCAACAGGATATTGCTTTAATCCTCTTAATAAAACAGAAAGTCCAGTCCCGCCTCCCATAATGACAATTTTAGGCTTTCTCTCTTTTTTCATCCCTTAATGGCCCTTTCTCTTCTCCACATCACGATGAGATACATGAACACTATACTCTGGTTTCAAATGTTTCCCAAGGTATTCTGTAAGCGTAACAGAACGATGCTGTCCACCTGTACATCCAATTGCAATTACAAGTTGACTTTTGCCTTCTCTTTTATAATGAGGCAGCATGAAAGTAATCAGATCCGTCAACTTCTCTAAAAACTTATGTGTCTCATTAAATTTCAGTACATAGGAAGAAACTTCTTCATCTAGTCCTGTTAATGGCTTCATATGTGGAATGTAATATGGATTTGGTAAAAAACGAACATCAAATACTAAATCTGCATCAATTGGAATACCGTACTTAAATCCAAATGACATAACATTTACACGAAATGCTTGCTCAGTTTCTGTTGAGAACAAGTGAACAATTTTTTCACGTAATTCTTTCGGTTTTAAATCCGATGTATCAAGCACAATATTTGCTCGTGCCTTCATATCTGTTAATAAATTGCGCTCTGCTTCGATTCCCTTTAACGGCAAACCAGTTGGTGCAAGTGGATGCGAACGTCTCGTTTCTTTATAACGAGTTACAAGCGTACTATCTTTCGCATCTAAAAATAAAATATGAGGAATAATCCATGTACGTTCTGATAAATCATCAAGTGCTCCCCATAAATGCTCGAAAAACTCGCGGCCACGTAAATCAATACCAAGTGCCACTTTATTCATTTTCCCTTTTGAATCCGCCATAAGCTCAATAAACTTTGGCAATAACATCGGTGGTAAATTATCTACACAAAAATATCCTAAATCTTCAAAACTTTGTAAAGCTACTGTTTTTCCAGCTCCAGACATCCCTGTAATAATTACCATTTTTATATCATTATTCTCTGTCATCGTATCCTCTCCTTGACGGTTTAACTCGGATCTAATCGATATGAAAGCAACTCAAAATCTGGGGTATATACAAATGTACCGTAGATTATGCCATTTCCTTTAATTAAATAATCAATAATGTGATAATCTCCTGGCGCCATTGCTAAATCATCAATTTTATCAAATGTATGCCAACCAATGATGCCTTCTTCGCTCTCTAGTTTGTTTTCTCCTGCAAAATCTGTCGCTAAAAAGGAGAACATCATCCATTCAGAAACAACTTTATCACCTTCTTGGATGACAAAGGTGAAGACCCCCTTTAACGCTGGGTTTTTCAAATAAATACCTGTTTCTTCGCGATATTCGCGAACAACGGAATCTCTTACAGTCTCACCACGCTCCATTTTCCCGCCTGGTGCAACCCACCAATTTCGGCGAGGTTTTTGGAGTAAGAGTACTTCATTATCTCTAATTAACACACAGTTTGTCACTCTTTGCATGTTTCTTCACCTCAGCTACTTGCAGTAAAATTTCTCACTGCATACTTCTTTCATTATACTATCAAAAACAGTTTGCTACAACGAAGGAGCCAGTCCTCTTTCGCTAAGCATACGCTACTCAACAATTTTAAAAAAGCTTTCCATAACAAGCAATGTAAATGCTTAGACTTTTAATGAATAGCATGAAAAATCCCCTTAACGATTTTTATCGCCAAGGGGATTAAAGCCCTTATTTCTTACCGAAATAAGTAACAATCGCAAATCCTAAAATAAAGGTAATAATTGAACTTATAATTGAAAATCCACCAGTTGGAATACCAGGGAACACAATTACAATCGAACCGATAACTAGTCCAATAATTGCCGCAAATGTCATACTTTTATAACGATCTAATAAAAAACTAATGCCTTTACTACTTACAACAAATCCAACCATAACACCAGCACCGATAACCACGATTAAAGGTAAGTTAAGTGTAGTTAAAGCGTTAATTGCTGTTGGATACACACCAATAATTAATAAAATAAACGATCCACTAATCCCAGGAAGTAGCATAGCCATACTAGCCATCCATCCTGCGAAAAATAAACCAATTGCATTTAAAATTGTTAACGTCGTAATTGGATCTGCTGCCTTATCTGGTTTAAAGAAAGCTGTGATCGCAACAAGAATTGCTGCAACTATTAATAAAACAATGTGCTTACCTTTAAACGACGACTTTGCATCAGCTTCTCTCATTAACATCGGTAATATACTAATAATTAAACCGAGGAAGAAAAATTGAGTCGGTTCATAATGATTTGCAAGTAAATATTTAATAACATGACTTAACGTTAAAAACGCTGCTGCCACACCAGCTGCAAGTGGAATTAAAAACCCTAAATGTTTTTTCCATTCACGACTAAAGAATCCACTAATTGCCGCAAGCAATTGTTCATAAATCCCTAACACAACAGCGATTGTACCGCCGCTCACACCAGGAATTAAATCACTAACGCCCATACAAAATCCACGATATATATTACGCCATTCCATACTGAATAAATTCCTCATTTCTTATAGTGATTTTTTCCGTAAAGTCCAGTATATCAATAAGAAAGCTTATAATCCTTATATTTTTTGACAATACTTTGACATTTTCACACAAAAAAAGAAGAAAACTCCTATCGGTAGCTTTCTTCTCACAAGGTATGTTATCCCTTATTTTTCTGATACAGTTTTTAATTCCTCTAATAATTCTTCTACGTAATGTTGTGCACTTTGTGCTGCAATACTACCGTCACCTGTTGCAGTTACAATTTGACGAAGCATTTTTTCACGAACATCACCAGCTGCGAAAATACCAGGAATTTTCGTTTCCATACGTTCGTTCGTTTCAAGGTAACCATTTTCATTTGTAATACCTAGTTCAACAAATGGTTTTGATAATGGTAACATACCGATGTATACGAATACGCCGTCAGTCTTGACTTCTTTCTCTTCTCCACTGTTTACGTCTACAAGTGTTACACTTCCTACTTTACCACTTGCTTCGTTGATTTCTTTTATAGTGTGGTTCCAAATGAAATCTACTTTTTCGTTTTGGAAAGCACGGTCTTGTAAAATTTTCTGTGCACGAAGCGTGTCACGACGGTGAACGATTGTTACTTTTGATGCGAAGCGTGTTAAGAACACACCCTCTTCAACAGCAGAATCTCCGCCGCCAATTACGATAAGTTCTTTTCCTTTAAAGAATGCCCCGTCACATACTGCACAATATGATACACCTCGGCCGCCAAGTTCTGTTTCACCCGGTACACCAATTTTTTTATACTCTGCACCGCTTGCAACGATAATTGCACGTGCTTTATATTCTTTTTTACCAGCAATAATTGTTTTGTATTCTTTACCATCGATGACTTCCTTCACATCACCGTATGCATATTCAGCACCAAATTTCTTCGCATGCTCGAACATTTTATTTGATAAGTCTGGTCCTAAAATAGACTCATAACCTGGGTAGTTTTCTACATCTTCCGTGTTTGCCATTTGGCCACCCGGAATACCACGCTCAAGCATTAATGTGCTTAAATTTGCACGAGATGTATATACTGCAGCTGTCATACCAGCTGGTCCTGCACCAATAATAACGACATCATAAATTTTTTCTTCTGACACACTATTCACTCCTATCCATTCCTACACAATTAAGTTACCCTCATTATACTGTTAGCATCATTTTTTTCCCAATGATTTGCTTATCTTATGTGTGCGTACGCTTAACAGCTTGCACATACTTTCGGACAGTCGCTACAGATACATTATATACGTCTCCAAGCTCCGACTGTGTCATTTTATTTCCTTGTTCGCCGCGTACAATGTATTCAATCGCAGCTGACCAGCCGTACACATTTGTAAATATGTCTCCAGATGTATATAAACGTATGAACGTACAAAACCAAAAGTGTAAACACTCTTCAATTAATTCATCATCTTTTTTCGTATAATTGTATAAGGCATCCGCGATTCTCGCGCACTGCTCAAATTGTTGTAAATCAGCTGGAATACTCTTATGACTATTAAGTAAAAAGAAGTACTTTGCAAGTTGCGATACGATGGGAACACCGTTCTTCGCTTGCGTTATATCAAAGAAGAATCCAACCTTCTCCGGCGTTGACAATTCATTCATTAAATATAAAGCTAGCATTTGTTCTTCTAGCGTCGCACTTTGCTGAAATGATTTTCGTAATTCTTCAAATAACACGTTTTGTCCTTCATCTGCTAAATTCAGCGCATTCCACGGTTCTTTTCCCTTTTTATCAGGATGCAATTCCACGACATGTTGCCACATTTTTTCAGCTAGTTGCTGATCTTTCACCATATACGCAGAATATGCAAACCAATAATAAAAACTAACGTCTCCTTCGTATCCTTGACGCTTTAATAGTTTGAACCATTTATATGCATGCTCGAAATAACCAATTGTTGCAAGTGTAGTTCCCAGTTTCAAACGATGTTCAAATGAAATCGGATATACCGAAACTAGCTGTCCCGCTAACGCTTCTACTTGTTTATGCTCTCCAATTGAATATAGAAAAATAAGCGTATTACAAAGCGCATGTATATTACCAGGATTTTTCTCTAAAATCATTTCTGTTAACTTCAGTGCTTTGTCTACATTACCCGATTGAAAATGTGCAATGGCTAAATTATTATGACCTGACCAAAATTCCGGATAATCTTTCGTAACAATTTCTAATGTAGCAATTGCTTCTTCCAATTGTCCATTACGAATATAACGATTCGCTTCTTCCTGCATAACAATTAAATCATCTTCATCTTCAATCTCTTCCGCACCCATTGCTTCTTCTTCCATAATCTCAAGAAGTTCTAATGTATCTTCTACGAATTCCTTCTCTTTTGCAACTTCTAAATAACGATCCGCATATTTCTTCGCCTGTTGAAATAACCCCATATATGCATAATTATTTGCAATAAAATAATAGCACTGTTCAAGTTCTGGATTAGATCTAACTAACTTTAAGAAGATTTGGTTCGACTCTTGATATTCACCAGCCTCAGATAATACTGTTGCTAATTGACATAAAATAAACAGCTCCTTCTCACTTTGTGCCGCTCTTCGAAAATATTTAATTGCATCTTGCAATTTTTGCCCTTTGTAAGCTCTCATCCCTTTTTTATAAAAGAAGTCCGCTAATTGATTAAAAGAGATAACTTGTCCGTTCTCCTTATATATCCTTTGATTTTTCCCCATATATCCTCCAGTTTTTGTTTTCTTCGCTCACACATTCTTCTATCTATAAGTATAAACGATTCCGTAAAAAACAAAACAGTATATTATACTCAATTATTTCCTTTTTATTCATAAAAAAAGAGGAGAAATGTTACATTTTCACCATGAACCTTCTCTTGCGGTCATTTGCTCTTTCGTATAAATAATACGCATTGGATTTCCACCTACGAAAGCACCGCTCGGTACATCTCTATGAACAAGTGTGCCAGCTGAGACAGTCGCACCGTCTCCAATTTTCACACCTGGTAATATTGTTACATTCGCTCCAATCATCACTTCATTTCCAATGACGATTTCCCCAAGTCGATATTCACGAATTAAATATTCATGCGCTAAAAGCGTTGTATTATAGCCAATAATCGAATTCTCTCCCACAGTTATCTTTTCCGGGAACATAATATCCGGCATTACCATAAGCGCAAATGATGTTTTCTTTCCTACTTTCATCCGTAAAAAAGTACGGTACAACCAATTCTTCACAGATAAAAATGGCGTGTAACGCGCAATTTGGATAATAATAAAGTTTTTCATTACCTTCCAAAAAGACACTGTTTTATACACATTCCATAATGAATTTTCTCCTGAAACAGGATAGCGCGTTGTCCGTCGCACTTAGCTCGCTCCTCTACTAACTTACTTGGACCTTTATGAACGTTTCATATTAGACAAAATCGGTAGCAAATCACTCATTTTATCTAGCATAAAGTCCGGCTTGTAAGCTTCTAAATACGCTCTACCTTTCAACGTCCATGAAACCGCAGCTGTTTTCGTCCCCGCATTTTGACCACCGACAATATCATGATGATTATCTCCAACCATCAATGCCTCTTCTGGTTTTGCATCTAATAATTCAAGCGCTTTTTGAAGTGGCTCTGGATGTGGTTTCACATGCTCTACATCATCAATTGTCACGACAACATCAAAAAATTCATCAAGCTTTGACAACTGTAATCCCATCTCAACGGTTTGTCTCGCTTTCGTTGTAACAATACCAACTTTATAACCTTGCTTCTTCAACTCTCGAACTGTTTCATATACAGTTTCATATTCTTCTACTAATTCATCATGATGATCATGGTTAAATTCGCGATAACTTGTAATCATCTCTTCAACCTTACTTTCATCAATCTTACTGAAAGTATCATGCAAAGATGGACCGATAAATGGCAACACATCTTCACGCTTATATTGATTTGGATAATACGTATTTAAAGTATGTAAAAAAGAAGAAATAATAAGTTCGTTTGTATTAATTAAAGTTCCATCTAAATCAAATAACACTGTATTTATTCTCATTGCCTTAGTCCTTTCGCCTTCCTGAATATGAAAGAAGCAGCATCTTATAATAAGATGCTACTTTTCTCTAATTTTCCGAATATCTTTTATCAGCTTGCCCCATTTTTCGTCTCACAATAATGAAAATAATAGAAATAACAACAAGTCCAATTGACATTACTTGTGCAATACGAAGTGGTCCTAGCATTAAACTATCTGTACGTAAGCCTTCTACGAAGAAGCGTCCTACTGAATACCAAATTAAATATGTGAAGAATAATTCCCCGCGGCGTAAATTCACTTTTCTTAATGCAAGTAGTAAAATTACACCTGCAAAATTCCATAATGATTCATATAAAAACGTCGGATGATAGTACACACCCTCAATATACATTTGATTAATAATGAAATCTGGTAAATGAAGACCTTCTAAAAACTGTCTCGTTACTTCATCACCATGCGCCTCTTGGTTCATAAAGTTTCCCCATCGGCCAATTGCTTGTCCTAATAAAATACTTGGTGCAGCAATATCCGCCAACTTCCAGAATGAAACCCCGCGTCGCTTTGCAAAAAGAATCCCTGTAATAACCGCTCCGATTAAACCACCATGAATCGCCAAGCCACCTTGACGAATATTAATAATTTGACTCGGATTTTGCGCGTAATATTCCCATTCAAAAATAACATAGTACATTCTCGCAAATAGAATAGCGATCGGTACTGCAATTAATACAAGGTCAACAAATGTATCTTTTGGAATACCTAGCCTTTCTCCCTCGCGAGTTGCTAGCCAAAGACCTAATAGCACCCCTGTACCGATAATAATCCCGTACCAATAAACAGGAAACGGCCCAAGTTGGACAGCTACGCGGTCAAGCTGCGGTACAGAACCTAACAGCATATGTATGACCTCCCTCTCCAATGTTTACTCCTGATTCCCTAACTCAATCGCACTCATTAATCGTTCTGAGAACTGCTGTGCTGCATTGACTCCCATACGCTTTAAACGGAAGTTCATCGCTGCTACTTCAATAATAACAGCCAAGTTTCGACCAGGACGAACTGGAAGTGTAATCTTCGTAAGTTCTGTATCAATAATTTTCATCTTCTCTTCATCAAGACCTAAGCGATCATAGTTTTTCTTTTGATCCCAAATTTCAAGATTAATAACAAGTGTAATACGCTTATAATTTCGCACTGCCCCTGCACCGAATAACGTCATAACGTTAATGATACCTAGACCACGAATTTCTAATAAATGCTCAATTAAATCTGGTGAGCTTCCTACTAATGTGTCTTCATCTTCTTGGCGAATTTCTACACTATCATCCGCAACAAGGCGGTGACCACGCTTCACAAGTTCAAGAGCTGTCTCACTTTTACCAACACCACTTTGACCTGTAATTAAAACACCAACACCGTAAATATCTACTAATACACCATGAACAGCAGTTGTTGGTGCTAGCTTACCTTCTAAATAATTAGTTAAACGACTTGATAATCTCGTTGTCGTTTGAGAAGAACGTAATAAAGGCATGCCTGATTCACGTGATGCTTGTAATAACTCATCTGGTACATCTTGATTACGAGTTATAATAATACATGGCGTCTCCTCGGTACAAAGCGCTTTCATTCTCTCTTGTTTTTGCTCTGTTGTTAACGTATCAAAGAACGTAAGCTCCGTTTTTCCAAGAAGCTGCACGCGATCAGCTGGATAATATGTAAAGAATCCTGCCATTTCAATTCCAGGTCGTGATAAATCACTTGTATCAATCGAACGATGAATTCCTTCCTCACCACTTATTAACTCCAATTGAAATTGTTCAATTAAATCTTTTGTCCTTACTTTTGGCATATGTATAAACCTCCACTCCGCTGCGGGTTCAGTCTCGTTTGATGTAAAATTCCATTCTACCGGATATTGTACCATTTTTTTCTGGAAACAAGAAATACGGTTTCTAATAAATAGAAAAAAACATTTCATACGAATAATGAAATGTTTTTCTTTTTGTCATTTTCTCTTTTTTTCATATAGAGGTTCCACAATTGCCTTATCAATAATCATATTAAAAATTGAAATACAAATTGCCGCAACAATCGCTACACCAAATCCTGATATATTAAAAGCATCTCCTAATAATGAATCTGCTATTTTTAACGTAATCGCATTAATAACAATTAAGAAGAAGCCGAAAGTTACAACAGTAATTGGTAGCGTAATTAAAATTAAAAACGGCTTTACGAACACATTTAAAACCGCCAATATAATACTCGCAATAATTGCAGTTTGTATATTTGCTACGTAAAATGCATCTGGTGCAATCCCTTTTAAAAGCCCCGATACAGCGATTAACACAACGCTATTTACAAGAAGTGATACAATCCATCTCATTTCGTTACACATCCTTTTAAACATATATATTTCATCATACGCTAATAGATAATAAACGCAAGTATGATACAAACACTTATATCAACTTATTCTACCCTTTATGCTTGTATACCTACTAACACTTCCTTGCGAAATAAGGACCACACCACCTATGTTCATGAGTTTTCACAAAGGTCCAAGTGAAATCTTTATCTACAATATAGATATCACCTTTATACGCATCATCTGTCTCACACAATATATCATCCATATGCAATAAACTCGCATCCTTTATTAGCAATACATCATTACAATGTTGGTAGAAAACGTAGCACGCCTTTTTCACTTCATTATGAAACGCGTTTTCCGCTTCTTTACCCTCTAAACACTTCTTTTTCTCATAACTAAATATGTGCCATAGATAACCACATGCATACCTATCTCCATGAAGAAAAATATCTTCTTTTTCTTTATCACTTAAATGCTTTGCAAAGTGATCCTCCCAGCGCTTTCGAAAATATACACCCCAACTTTGAAATTCTCTTACCTTCATATTTTTCTTTCTTAACACCTCTAAAAACTCCATCTTCTCCTCCTATAAAATAAAAACCGAGCGTCATTTCCACTCGGTTTTCATCAATAAAATTATTGCGATAACTCTACTTCTTTTATTTTCTCTTTCATTCTTGCTTTATCACGATTTAAAATCTCTTTTAAATACTTACCAGTGTACGAGCGCTCTTCTTTTACTACTTGCTCTGGCGTTCCCGAAGCGACGATTTGTCCACCTTTGTCCCCGCCTTCTGGTCCAAGATCAACAATATAATCAGCTGTTTTAATCACATCTAAATTATGTTCAATTACAAGTACCGTCTCACCACTCTCAACAAGACGTTGCAGCACTTCTAGAAGACGTGCAATATCATGCGCATGCAACCCAGTCGTTGGCTCATCTAAAATATATAACGTACGACCTGTAGAACGACGGTGTAATTCAGAAGCTAATTTCACACGCTGTGCTTCCCCACCAGATAATGTTGTTGCTGGTTGACCTAATTTCATATAACCAAGCCCAACATCTACAAGCGTTTGAAGTTTACGCTTAATTTTAGGAATATTGGCAAAGAATTCTACCCCATCTTCAATTGTCATCCCTAACACTTCAGAAATATTCTTATCTTTATATTTCACTTCTAACGTTTCACGATTATATCGTTTACCGTGACAAACTTCACAAGGAACATACACATCTGGTAAGAAATGCATTTCGATTTTAATAATTCCATCACCACGGCACGCTTCACAACGGCCACCTTTTACGTTAAAGCTGAAACGTCCTTTTTGATATCCGCGCACTTTAGCTTCGTTCGTTTGTGCAAACACATCACGAATATCATCGAATACACCTGTGTACGTCGCTGGATTAGAACGTGGTGTACGACCAATTGGCGATTGATCAATATCAATTACTTTATCTAAATGTTCAAGACCTTTAATCTCTTTATGAGTACCTGGCTTCGCTTTCGCTTTATATAACTTTTGCGCTAACGATTTATATAGTACTTCATTAATCATCGTACTTTTACCTGATCCAGATACACCTGTTACCGCTACAAACGTACCGAGTGGGAATGACATTTTTGCATTCTTTAAGTTATTCTCTTTTGCGCCGACAATCTCCACTTTACGTCCGTCACCTTTACGTCTTTCAAGTGGAACTGGAATAAACTCTTTACCGCTTAAATATTTTCCTGTTAACGAATTATCATCTTGCATCACTTCAGCTGGTGTCCCTGCCGATACAACTTGCCCACCGTGAATACCTGCACCTGGTCCGATATCAAGTAAATAATCAGCAGCCATCATCGTATCTTCATCATGCTCAACAACGATTAATGTATTACCTAAATCGCGCATTTCTTGCAATGTACGAATAAGACGATCGTTATCGCGCTGGTGTAAACCAATTGAAGGCTCATCAAGAATATAAAGTACGCCAGTTAGACGAGAACCAATTTGCGTCGCTAAGCGAATACGCTGCGCCTCACCACCTGATAACGTACCAGCCGCACGACTTAGCGTTAAATAATCTAAACCAACGTTCACTAAGAATCCAACGCGCTCCTGAATTTCTCTTAAAATTAAATGAGCTATTTTTTGTTGCTTCTCCGTTAACTCTACATTCGAGAAAAATTCTTGTACTTCTTGAACTGAATACTTCGTTACGTCAGCAATCGTTTTATCACCAACAAAAACAGCTAAGCTTTCAGGCTTTAAGCGGCCGCCTTTACACTTCGGACAAGCTTGTTCTGCCATATACTTTTCCATTTGCTCACGAATGTAATCAGAACTCGTTTCACGATAACGACGTTCAATGTTTGGAATAACACCTTCAAATAAAATCTCATTTTCCTTTACTTGACCGAATTCATTTACATAGCGGAAATAAACCTTCTCTTCCCCGCTTCCGTACAACACTTTATCAAATAAATCTTTCGGTATATCTTTCACAGGCATATCCATATCAACGCCGTAGTGATTACATACAGATTGTAAAAGTTGTGGATAGTATTGTGAACTTGTCGGTTCCCAAGGTGCAATCGCATGTTCATTTAATGATAAATCCCAGTTCGGGATAACAAGCTCTAAATCTACCTCTAGTTTTGAACCAAGTCCATCACAAGAAGGACACGCTCCGAACGGACTGTTGAATGAGAACATACGCGGCTCTAATTCTCCGATTGAAAAACCACAATGCGGACAAGCATGATGTTCACTAAATAGAAGTTCCTCTTCTCCCATTACATCGATTAACACTCGGCCTCCGCCAAGCTTTAATGCACTTTCAAGTGAATCAGCAAGACGGCTTGCGATTCCTTCTTTTACAACAATACGGTCAATTACAACTTCAATAGAATGCTTCTTATTTTTATCTAACGTAATCTCTTCAGACACATCAAGCATTTCACCATCAACACGTACACGAACATATCCTTGCTTCTTAATATCTTCAAGTACTTTCACATGTGCACCTTTACGCCCAGAAACGATAGGAGCTAACACTTGTAATTTCGTACGTTCAGGATATTCAAGAACACGGTCTACCATCTGCTCTACTGTTTGTGATGTAATTTCAATCCCATGATTTGGACAAATTGGCGTACCAATTCGCGCAAATAATAAACGTAAATAATCATAAATCTCCGTTACCGTTCCGACAGTTGAACGTGGATTACGACTCGTCGTTTTTTGATCGATTGAAATCGCTGGTGACAATCCTTCAATCGTATCTACATCCGGCTTATCCATTTGTCCTAAAAACTGGCGCGCATACGCAGATAACGATTCTACGTATCTGCGCTGCCCTTCTGCATAAATCGTATCAAATGCTAATGATGATTTCCCCGAACCAGACAATCCCGTTACAACGACAAGCTGATTTCTCGGAATGGTTACATCAATATTTTTTAAGTTATGTGCTCTAGCACCTTTTACAACGATAAAATCCTTGCTCTTACTCACTCTTTTCACCCTTCCGCTTTTAATTCTAATAGTAAATCTCTTAGTTCAGCTGCACGCTCGAAGTCTAACGCTTTTGCTGCTTCTTTCATCTCTGCTTCCATCTTCGCAATTGTCTTTTCACGCTCTTTTTTCGTCATTTTCTTAGCAGGAGTTGCTTCGTATGTTTCTGTCTCTTCAGCAGTTGTCGTTGCACGGATTACATCACGTACGCCTTTTTGAATCGTTTTCGGCGTAATACCATGCTCTTTATTGTAGGCTTCTTGTATAGTACGACGACGCTGCGTTTCTTCAATTGCAATTCCCATGGATCTTGTTATACGATCTGCGTACATAATAACGCGGCCGTTTTCATTACGCGCGGCACGACCAATTGTTTGAATTAATGAGCGCTCTGAACGTAAGAACCCTTCCTTATCAGCATCTAAAATCGCTACAAGTGATACTTCTGGAATATCTAATCCTTCTCGTAATAAGTTAATACCGACAAGTACATCAAACTTACCAAGGCGAAGGTCACGAATAATTTCAATACGTTCTAACGTTTTAATTTCAGAATGAAGATAGTTCACTTTAATTCCTACATCTTTTAAGTAGTCCGTTAAATCCTCTGACATTTTCTTCGTTAAAGTCGTAATTAATACACGTTCATTTTTTGCAATACGATCTTGAATCTCTCCTAATAAATCGTCAATTTGCCCTTCAATAGGTCGTATATCGATTGGTGGATCTAAAAGCCCTGTTGGACGAATAATTTGTTCTATTACTTCTGGTGACTGCTCTAACTCGTACGGTCCTGGCGTCGCCGAAACGTAAATAACTTGATTTGTTTTCTCCTCAAACTCATCAAACATGAGCGGTCTATTATCTAAAGCTGACGGCAGACGGAATCCATGATCCACAAGCACTTGCTTACGTGCTTGGTCCCCGTTATACATCGCTCTTACTTGTGGCACTGATACGTGCGACTCATCCATAACAATTAAGAAATCTTCCGGGAAATAGTCCAATAACGTATACGGTGTTGCACCCGCTGGACGAAGTGTTAAATGCCGGGAATAGTTTTCAATACCTGAACAAAAGCCCATCTCGCGCATCATTTCTAAATCATAACGTGTACGTTGCTCTATACGCTGTGCTTCTAGCAACTTACCGTTATCATTTAAATCCTTTAAACGCTCTTCTAATTCTTTTTCAATATTTTCAATAGCGACCTTCATTTTCTCTTCACGTGTAACGAAGTGAGATGCTGGGAAGATTGCTACATGATCACGTTCTGCTAATACTTCACCTGTTAACGCATTTACTTCACGAATACGATCAATTTCATCGCCGAAAAATTCAATTCGAATACAATGCTCATCAAGTGATGCTGGGAAGATTTCAACTACATCTCCGCGCACACGGAATGTACCACGCTTGAAATCAATATCATTACGTCCATACTGTACATCAACAAGTTCACGAAGCAATTGATTGCGGTCCTTCTCCATACCAACTCGAAGTGATACAACTAACTCGCGATATTCTTCAGGAGAACCTAAACCATATATACACGATACACTCGCAACGATAATTACATCGTCCCGTTCAAATAATGCAGACGTTGCCGAGTGACGCAATTTATCAATTTCATCATTAATCTGCGCGTCCTTTTCAATAAACGTATCTGTTTGTGGTACATACGCTTCCGGCTGATAATAATCGTAATAACTAACAAAATATTCAACTGCATTATTCGGGAAAAAGTCTTTCAACTCACTATATAACTGTCCTGCTAACGTTTTATTGTGAGCCATAACAAGTGTTGGCTTTTGCACTTCTTTAATGACATTTGAAATCGTAAATGTCTTACCCGTTCCTGTCGCTCCAAGCAACACTTGCTTTTTCTTTCCACTATTAATTCCCTCTACAAGCTTCTCTATAGCTACCGGCTGATCACCTTGCGGGGAATACGCTGATATAATTTCAAATTGATGTTCCAAGTAAAATCCGACCTCCTCATAAAAATCTGTATTATTATTTTACCACGAATGCCTATAAAAAACCTAAAAAAACGAACAGATATTCGGTAAAGTTTTCGACAATATACACATAGAAAAAGGAAGGAGTAAATACTTCCTTCCTCTACTAATTCTATTTTTTAGGTTCATATACTAAGTCATATCCATTGCGCCCAGCTTCATTCATACAATCTATTAACCGATAAGTACTTTCTGATTCGCGCTGCTCTTTAACAATACTTTTACAACTATCTTTATGTAACCCTTTATCCTTCCCAGCAAATTTGTCTTTTCTATTATCTGAAACATAAAATATATCGTTCCCACTATACTCTAACGTTTGAAAAATCGGGTCCCCTTCAAGGGTATACTGTACAATTCTTATTTTATCAACTTCCCTTTGTTCGACATTCAAAACGAAATTTTCAAATTTATCTAGATTGGAAATCCTGGTTCCCTTTACAATGACATCGTTCTTCTTATCAATTGTAGTGTTAGATGATGAGCATGCTACTAAACTAAAGAGAAATAGACATATAAAGCTGGTTCTTTTTTCTATTGTCATCCTCTCCTATAAAAATTATTTGTATACCCAAAAGCTACTTTCAACTATGAAAGTAGCTTTTCTTTTCCTTTCTCCTTCTTCGGAAAAACCACATATGAAAATGAAATCGCTGTATCAACTAAAAATATAATTGCCCACACTTGGCTCACGCGACTTGCAGCTTTATTTAAAACGATTCCCGATTCTAACCAATTACCCCATTGTTCAAATGGAATAAATCCATACGCGAAGAAAAAGAATATGTGCACACCAACGAATAAAACAAGATGTAATACCCAATTTTTTATTTCCTGCTTTGCATAGGCCATACCTGTTAATTCTACCTGTTCTTCAATAATAGGCGCCGGTTCATTACGCCATTTCGCAACTAGCTTTTGCGCAAATATATCAAGCTTCTTCAAATCCTTTTTCCCGTAGAAAACTGCATACAGTAAAATAATTACAGTAATGATTTGAAAATTAGAGAACTTTCCTGTTTGATAATAGTCCACTGCCCCTAATGTTAAAATAAACACTTCATTTACGAGGAGTACAATCCCCATAATAAAGCTCGCCTTCTTCAAACGGAATCCGTAACGGAGTAAAAAGAAACCGATAGCCGATAACCAAAATACAATCTCTGCTCCAATTAAAAAATACCAACGATATTCTGCGAGTATGCTCATTTATCCTTCTCCCTTTCATCATAAATACGAAAAGCTTCATCCATATATAATAAAAACTCTTCTTCAATTGGATACATGCTCATTTTCTGTGAATCTTCCTTTGATTTTCTAACTTCCCATAACTTATCTAAAAACGCTTCGTCACCATTAGCCATTTCTAAACACTTCTGCATTAATCTCTTCATTGCCCTTTGTACTTCATCACTAGTGGCTTCTTTACCCTCTTTCATAAAAATACGTAATTGCTTTAATAAATCTACCCATTCTAAAACATTCGGATCTTCCTCACTCATATTCGGCAAATTATGAAGCAACTTTTGTTCTTCCTTTGAAAATACTTCATTTTGAAATATTTCACGTATACGAGGAGACTGTTTTGAAAGCTGAATAAGTTCAAACATAACTTTCCAATCAAGTTCTCCCTCTACATCTACCGAATAAACAACCGCTTGTAAAACACGCTCCATTCGATTGAACTTCTTTTGCTCTTCTTGTACAAATCTAAGTTGGTTTTCAAGTGATTTTTTCAAATCCAGCTCACCTTTTACTAACATATTCGCAACTTCTTTTAATGAAAATCCCATTTCTTTTAAAAATAAAATTTGTTGCAAACGAATAACGTCAGCTTCACTATATAACCGATGCCCACCCTCTGTTTTTCCGCTCGGCTTTAATAAATCTATTTGATCATAATAACGTAGTGTACGTACTGTAACCCCTGTTTCTCTCGTCAATTCTTGTATTGAAATCACTACCATCACCTCTTCCCCCTCATTATAGAAGATGACGTTACGTAACTTTCAAGTGTTTTGTAAAAAAAATACAAAAAGCTGTTTATACAAAGTGTATAAACAGCTTTTATGGAAATAACCCCTTTTGTATGGCGCGCCCACAAAATAAAATAAGTGCTCCAACAACAACACTCGTTGCCGTTTTATGATAATGGGCTAATAATAATAAATAATACGATAAACCTACAGTACCAATCATAATACAAATACTCGGCACTGGATTACGAGAAAAATTTTGCATTCCCCAAAGAAGCGCAAATATAGCTGTAGCGACACATAACACCGGTAATCCCATCCCAGTTCCCCTTTTTCTATCTATTATTCTTTGTTGCTAACACGCTCGTTGATGCGATACTTATTAATACACCAAAAATAGCAATATATAATAGCTCAGTTACATGTACTGCTTGCCTATCTAAATACTTATTTACACAAAGATACATAATAAACAAGAAAACGAAGCTTGTAATACAAATCATAAAATATGACTTCATCTTGTTCACAACTCGCTCATCAATCGATGGTACTCCCTCTTCTTTCAAACGCTTCTGCTCTTTATATTCCGAAATTCCATATAAAATGACTAGCGCTACATTCGATATAAAAATAGTTCCCCACGAAATACTTAAAATCATCAAACTCGTATTTAAAAGAATTCCTGCTACAAGCAAACTCCCTACGAATCTCATGACCTCTCTCTTACTCATACATGATCAGCCTCTTTTCGATTTCTATATTTCCACTTCGGCCAATAGTTCACAAGAAAATACACCCACTGCCCTAGTACAAATAAAACAAACGGCATACCAGCATTTCCATCAACAATTAAATTATATAAACTCCATATCGCTAAACTAATCGTAAAAAATAACCCTACATATTTAAACGCTTTATCTGACTGAAATCTCTCAAACTCATCCTGCATTTTTTATTCCCCCTATCGCTATGCTCGTTTTCCTACCATTTCTCTCCCCTTACTCCAGCGTAAAGATTTCCTCCACCTTCACTCCAAAATACTTGGCGATTTTTAAGGATAACTCTAGACTCGGATTGTAATGATGATTTTCAATCGCCACTATCGTCTGCCGCGTCACCTGCATCGCCTTTGCCATTTCAACTTGTGTTATATGATTTTGCTTTCTTAACTCTTTTATTTTATTTTTCACACCCATAGGATCCACCTTCAAAAGTAAAGATATCTTTACTTAAATTATAAATATTTTCCAGTTACAAGTAAAGATATCTTTACAAATTTTAGAAAAACATTTCACTGCATATCTTCTCTAACAAAGTACAAGAGTAATTCAATTTATATCAGCGATTTTTTAAATATATC